>JBBQMX010000109.1:0-6433 GCA_038329375.1 Pseudomonadales bacterium
AGAACCAAAGCAAGATGGCTGGCATGCAAAACCAGGGCTTTATGGAATCTGCTCCGGCCGATGGCATGCAGGCGAGCAACCTGATCGGTACTGATGTTAAAACCACTGGTGATGAGGAAGTGGGCTCGGTGAGTGACCTGATCATTGACCAGAACGGTCAGGTCGTCGCGGTTATAGTCGGCGTCGGCGGATTCCTGGCCATGGGCCAGAAAGACGTGGCCATTGCATGGGATGACGTAACGAAATCAGGTACTTCTGATAAGCAGGAGTTGCGGATTGACGCTACCCGTGAGGAGCTGGAGTCTGCTCCGGAGTTTGTAACGCAGGAGTGAATTTTGGCACTCTCCCACTTATAGTGAAATGAATGAACGGCAGCGGCGAACGCCTCTGCCGTTTCGATATCAGGCCAGCCATCTTTCACATCCCCTGATCCCAGAGCGCACTGGTCTGCCTCTTCAGTCACTGCACCGGCTACCAATTACGTGGCCGAAAACGCAGCCGTTCTATGCACTGCATCGATATCGTCCTGAAGTGACAGCGCATGCTTCGAACGGTCCAGTGCCATCCGTGAATGTTTTTTGGCGGCGGCGACCATCGCCGTATTGTCGGTTTCGGCCAGCGCGCAAAAAGCTTTCTGCAGTCGAATGGAAACCTCAACCATACCCGCGCCATCACGGGCAATTGCCGTAAAGGCATCGTCGAACAAGTCTTCTGTCACCAGCTCGGGAACCGATACACGGTCATAATTGATCGCCCGTAAACTTTCCTTTTCAAGCGGGGATTGCCAAAGCGTAAACAGTCGTACCATTGCGCCAATAACGTTGATCGCGGTTCCCGGGTCATTGACACCAGGCGATAGCGCCTTATCGGCGATCTCGGACAACGCAAGCAGCCCGAAGCGCGGATCGTCTTCAAAAGTACGGTTTGGACTGATTTTGAAGGCGCGGGAAAAGGCGTCAGGTTCGAACTCCTCGCGCTCCTCAATGCCCTCTTCAGTGCACTCTTCAATGCGAAGTAGCGGACGGCTTGTGCTCACAAAACTACCAGGCAGCGTTGTCACCAGCACGCGGCAATTGAGAGCCTCAGCGCAGGTTTGTAACGTTTCCACATCAATATGCTGGACATAACCAACCGTCGAGGAAAATATCGGGGCACCTTTGTCGTTGGCATGATGCGGGGAGACTGCCAAAGCGCCAAGTGTGGGCGCATGGCGGCGACGATCCAGTGCGTCGCAGGCTGCTTTTTCCACTTGCTCAATGGTATTTACAACTCGACCCAGCCGGGCAATTCTGTCCACCCAGCGAACAAATGTGATGATAACAATGGTGAACACCAGAAGGGTAAGCACGAAGATCGAAAACCGGCCTGCAGAATCGAATAGGTCATTCTGGATGGCTACCAGTGAAACAATACTAAAGATGAAGGCGCCTATGAACGCAGACAACGCGTTCTGGGTAACGTCATCAGCAATAACAAGTGGTATGGAACGAGGTGTGGCACCGGTGCTGGCAGATGCATAAGCGGCAACCATGGAGCCTACCGCAAATGTCGCAATAACCAGCATGCTGGAAGCCATGATGGACAGTAAGGACTCAACAGATTCCAGGTTGACCTTGGGTAGTACCCCGGAGAGGCCCGCATCGTCAGCCAGCTTCGCTATGAATGTACCACCAATGGAAAGCGCACAAAGTACCAGTGGCTTGACCCATAGGCGCTCTTTAATCCGGCTGAAAAAAAAGCGCAACCTGTCCGAAGTGAACAGCGTAGATTGGGCCATGATTGCATTCTCCGTGATTATGCACAGGACAGCTCAAAGGTTTCCCAGAACGTCTATCCAGTGGAAAAACCGCCGACAGGCGGCCTGTGCTATTTGACTGGCGGGTCGCCGTTACGAGCCAGATGGCGATGTGATCCTTTTCCAATAAACATTTCCTTACCAAACTACGACCGAAACATTTTCTGATTGTCAGTAATCTTACCTGATGACTCGAGTCTTGATATCGCGGAAATACAGCCTTCAGTTTAGGCATAAGCGATGGCTTTGTCAGCACGATGGTGCACTTTTTCGTGGTCCTGTACCGGAGTTTCGCAACGCTCTTGCGGGCTAAACTTCAGTGTTTTTAGTCATCTCTGTTCGGAGACTGCAGTGCGAACAGTTACGAGTGTACGCCCTTTCAAGCGAGCGTTGATAATAGCCGCCCTCCTGCCGTTGGCGTTGCCTTTGCCTGCCGATGACGGAGGAAACGGTTACCGGCTACTTGAGCTGGACGGCTACAAGGTCAAGTGGGGTGAGCACACGTTAGGGGTGGGGGCAAACGTTAGCTACGCCTTCGCTGACGAAACACTGCGGTTTGATGATGCGCGCAACTGTCGTGAGCTGGCTCCGATGGAAGCGCTCTCCGGGCCGGACCTTCCCTTTGAGGCGCTGGTTCGCGAGACCGCAGCGGCGTTTCGGGTTTGGGAGCGCGCTGCTGATATCTCATTCCGCCAGGTTGCCGATGTTCGGGATGCAGATATCGTTATCGGTGCACAAGGACAGCCGAGGATGCGTGCACTCGCCAATGTATCTTACGCGCCCGAAGAGATAAAGGGTGTACGCGTCATCGAACAATCACTCGTGTGCCTGAACCCCGACTACAAGTGGAAGGTCGGGTTCGACGGCGACAAGGACGTCTACGACATCCGCTATACACTGATTCATGAGATCGGTCACGCCATCGGCCTGGATCACCCCGGCCCCTCCGGGCAGATGATGGGGTTTCGCTACACCGAGGCGTTCGCGGAGCTGCAGCCCGGCGACCTGCGCGGTGTCCAGCGGCTATACGGGCCTGGCGCCAGCGACAACCGACTGGCCAGTGGCCCCGATTTTCCCCTGTAAGATTGGCAGGGCAGCAATCAGGCCAAAGCTAGTGCGGGCGACGAGAAAACTTTGCTAATTCCGATATTCTTCAAACAAAATACGATTCTTACCTGAATTCTTGACTTGGTACATCAGATTATCCGCAAAGCGAATCGCATAATCAGGGCTTTTTGGCGGCGAAGTACACACGGCAACGCCAACGCTGAAACCGACCGGCCATTGATTTATTTCTGCAAGGTTCTGCAGGCTTTTGTGTAGTTCCAGGAAGAACGATTGGGCACCGGCAAGATCCGTTTGTGGTAGCAACACAACAAACTCGTCACCGCCAAGGCGAGCACATATATCGGAGGCTCTGAGTCGTTCACTTAATCTGCCCGCAACTGCCTTTAGCACCAGATCCCCCAGTGCATGGCCCCGTTCATCGTTGATGCCCTTAAAGCCGTCAAGATCCAGATACCCAATCGCCAGCCCCTGATTGTGCCTTGATGCTAATTCGAAGCAGGCCTGACATCGCTGCCCGAAAGTCCGGGCGTTCATAATCCCCGTCAAGCCATCCAACTCCGCAAGAGACGCCTGGAACGCCAGACTTCTGCGTAACCGCAGCAACAGATAAGCAACAATAATAAAAAAACCCAGTCGAACCCCTGTATTCCAAACAGGTATAAGTAAATGACTATAGGTATGACCAGAGGTTACATCAAAATAGAGCCAGGTAGCCGCAGAAACGATACAGAGGAGCAGGTGGGTGCGGCGATCATCGATATACCAAGAGCCAACCGCAACCGGTATCAGGTAAAAAATTGAAAATGAGATCTCGTATCCAGTCAGGTGATCCAGGGCGCCAATTACAGCAACCAACAGGAATGAAAACATCCTTATCCTGGATGGCGTCTGACCCGATAAAAGTTTATCAATTATTTTTAGCATAATAGCTCTCCCAAGCGTCCCTCTCGGAGTGGTATACAGGTGGACTTGGAATAAGCTGTTTTCAGATTGATCATACTAACGGCATTTACTCTGCGGTGAATAGCTGCAGCAACCTTAATTATTGTTAAGCGTCAGAACGATTCTGACGGCAAAACGCAAGACCTGATCTTAAGCTCTTGCGGTTGATTTCACGAGCAATCACCGCAACATATAGATTTAGGGCAGTAATTCTGAATCCACTACGGGTAAAAAAGGACAGATTGCATGAACATATTAATGGTTCTTACTTCGCACGACCAGATGGGAGACTCCGGGCACAAAACCGGTTTCTGGCTGGAAGAATTCACCGCACCCTACTACGTGTTCAGTGACGCCGGCGCAGACCTCACCATCGCCTCTCCCAAAGGCGGGCAGCCACCGGTAGATCCGAACAGTGAAGCCGAGGGCGCGCTTACAGAGACCACCCGTCGATTCCAGCAAGATGCCCACGCCAAGGAATCCCTTGCCAGCACTAAAAAACTGAGCGACGTGGACATGAACGAATACGACGCCATTTTCTACGCTGGTGGTCACGGGCCGCTTTGGGACCTGGTTAACGATGACAAAAGCATCGCACTGATCAAGGCCGCTTACGAGAATGATAAGGTCATCGGTGCGGTTTGCCATGCGCCGGCCGTGTTCAAGAACGTGGAAGTCAAGCCCGGACAGAACATCGTTGGTGGTCGCGAAGTGACCGGCTTCAGCAACAGCGAGGAAGAAGCCGCTGGGCTTAGCGGCATTGTGCCCTTCCTGCTGGAAGACATGCTGAAGGAAAACACTGCCACCTACTCCAAAGGTGACGATTGGGCCCCACACATTGTGGTGGATGGCAAGCTGATCACCGGCCAGAACCCGGCTTCTTCGGAAGGCGTGGCCAAAGCATTGGTCCAGGCTCTCCAGGAAGACTGAGAAAACCTCAGAATATTGCTACTGCTCCCCGGCGCGGCTGATCAACGCGTCGGATGCTACCGCCGAGCGGTCCCTGCCCTGGGATTTGGCTTGATAAAGCGCCCTGTCGGCCATCTGATGCAGGGATTCGGTCGTGCTGGCGTGATCAGGATAAAGCGCAATGCCAATACTGCAACCCAGAGCGAGCGTGTCATTGTTAATCGAAAATGGCACGCGTATGGCAGCCATGATCTTATCGGCCACCTGCTCAGCCTCGGCGGCCGAATTCACATCCGGCAGCACAATAATGAATTCGTCGCCGCCAAAGCGGGCCACGGTGTCCGATGCCCGCACGGTATCGCTCATACGGCTGGCCGCAGACCTCAGCAATTGATCACCCGCGGCGTGCCCGTGTGTATCATTAACCGGTTTAAACTTATCGAGATCCACAAACAGCAACGCAACGCTGGCATCACGTCGCCGAGCCAGACTCAACGCTTGCTCTAACCGGTCGGCCAGCAACGTCCGATTGGGCAGGCCTGTTAGTTCATCGGTATGCGACTGTGTCCACAAACGCTGATTCGCTGCTTTCAGTTCGGTGGTGTTCAATTCGTCTATCAAGCCATACAAAAATAAACGACGACCATTGAAAGTGCTGTACCAGCTAATGATCAGGCTAAACACCATGACGGGAATATAAGCCAGCGTGTAGACAAATAGCGCGCTCCAATCGCCGTCGTTCAGTAACCAGACGGCATAAAAGAGCATGCCACTGAGAGTAATCGACGAGACCATGGCGGTAGTAAACCGGGCACTGACTCCGATGTTCAGCAATAGGACAAAGATGACCGAACTGTAGGCGAAAATGGGCACCTCAGCACTGGAACTGTTGCTCAACAGGTATAGCCAGATCGGCACGGCAACATGCACCAAAAGCGGGATCAGGCCTTCAAGCCAATAAATATTGGTTATTCGCCGAACCAACATTCGCGCCAGCCCAAGAGCAAAAACAGCAAACAGTGATCGCAATAGCAACGACTGCCAAATCATATCGCGAATAATGATGAAATCGGCCAGCATGAACAGCCAGAAGGCGGCGGAGCCAATCAGTGCGATGGAAAATATATAGGGGCGGTTTTTTGCATCCAGATGGGCGGCAAAGCGCTCAGATAACTCGGCGGGGATCGGGCATCCAGTGCGTGAAAGTGCCTGATTGATGACCAAGTGCAGCCGGTCATCGTGCAGGCGGTTATGTTGCGAAGAAAACGTGCTTTCGGTCATGAGCCGCTGTTAGGTTCCAAGGGGCTATTCGGCTCAGGCTAGGGCCAATTCTGGCCTGTGTCTAGACTTTTCTGACGACGTCAACTATGCCGCACCCGCTCACGCAGCGCGACTGGTCACCAGACCGCTGTCACAGGGTTAACCACTTTGACTCGTCAATATCTATAAATCCGGCATCGTTAAAACATGGCTCTATCTTGGCGCAGTACCCGATCGCAAATTTAGGAACAGGGCCAAGCCTGGGTTACCCTGTTGGGACATTGCAGAAGGTTTCATAATCCATGACTGAGGCACAACGCCCACCACGCCCCCGCTGGTCCAGCTCTCCCCTGCTCTGGATTCTGGCCAGCATCGCAGGGGTGGGTATGATGCTTGCGATTCTATACGCCCTGGGCATACATCAGCAGGTCGTGACCATGTTGCAGTGGATTGAACGTC
>JBBQMX010000110.1:0-6401 GCA_038329375.1 Pseudomonadales bacterium
GTGCTGTCCCGGTCGGCATCATACCGCCAATTTACTGTTGCCGCCGTTGCGAAGTGCGTGCTGCAGGCCATTACCAACAGCAGGGCGGGGCAGCAAAACATTTTGGCCTGTCGCTTTATGCCAGTCGCAGTTGTGTATATCGTCATTGCCCCAAAGCATGCTCTGGGGTAGAACAACACACTCTTTAATAAGTTACACACAGGAGCAGGCATGCTGGACGTCACCAGAAAACTGGTTGAGTTGCTGGATATCGCCCCGGTCGGAGACGATCATTTTCAGGGTGAAAGTGAAGATCTGGGGTTCCCCAATGTTTTTGGTGGTCAGGTGTTGGGTCAGGCTCTGATGGCTGCCAGCCGCACGGTGGAGTCCCGGCTGCCACATTCCCTGCACGCCTATTTTCTGCGTCCCGGCAACCATCGTCTGCCCATTGACTATGAGGTCCAGCGAGTCCGGGACGGGGGCAGCTTCACTGTAAGGCGCGTCATTGCCCGACAGGATGGCAAGGAAATTCTCACCGGCTCGGTGTCTTTCCAGATTGCAGAAAACGGCTATGAGCATCAGATGGCTATGCCTCCAGCACCAGATGTGGATGGCCTCAAGTCTGAACAAGAGTATAGCGAGATGCTTCGGCCCTACATACCCGAAGCGTTGCAACAGATTCTTACGCGGCAACGACCTATTGAGATTCGTCCGGTTAACCCGGTCAATCCGCTGAAACCGGAATCGCGGCCTCCGCAGCAACAAAGCTGGCTTCGTGCCCAGGGTGAATTGCCGGATGATCCCGTGTTGCACCGTTGTCTGTTGGCCTATGCCTCGGATTTCAGCTTCCTGGGTACCTCGCTGCATCCGCATGCAACCACATTTATGAGCCCGGATATGCAGGTGGCCAGCCTGGACCACGCCATCTGGTTTCATCGGGATTTTCGCATCGATGACTGGCTACTCTATGACAAGGACAGCCCGAGTGCCTTTGGGGGTAGGGGATTCAACCGGGGTAGCTTCTTCAGCCGCGAGGGTGTGATGGTGGCATCAACTGCTCAGGAGGCGCTGATACGGCACCGTCCAAAGTCCTGATTGCCTGACGGTGCTGTGACAGGCTCGCCAAATGTGACAGTGTCATTTCAATTTTATGACAAAAATCTTATAGTGACGCCCTCAAACAGTCCTGAGCGAGCGTTGATCTGACATGGCAAAGACAACCGGTTTCTTCGATAAGGCTCTCACCAGTTCCTCTACTGAACGTTTCCGGATCGGCATCTGCCTGCTGTTTCTGCTTGGGGTCTGGTTGTATGTCGGGCAGATCAGTGCCGGTACACCGGGCAGCATGCTGCTGATGGCAGCGGCAGTGATCGGCGGTTATATGGCGATCAACATCGGTGCTAATGACGTCGCCAACAATGTGGGCCCGGCTGTGGGTTCGGGTGCTTTGTCACTGGGCGCTGCGGTGCTCATCGCGGCTGTATTTGAGGCCGGTGGTGCCATTATTGCGGGTGGCGATGTGGTGTCGACGATCAAAGGCGGCATTATTGCGGCTGATCGGGTGCCCGATACTGCCAGCTTCGTATGGTTGATGACTGCTGCTCTGCTGGCCGGCGCTCTGTGGTTGAATCTGGCGACCTGGATGGGGGCACCGGTTTCAACCACGCACTCCATCGTTGGCGGGGTTTTAGGTGCGGGTATAGCGGCTGGTGGATGGGGCATTGCTGACTGGGGTGTCATGGCCGCAATTGTCGCGAGCTGGGTTATATCACCGGTTTTGGGCGGTGTGTTCGCGGCACTTTTCCTTTACCTTATCAAAAAGACGGTGCTGTATCGCCAGGATCTGATCGCTTCGGCTCGCACTTTTGTGCCCTGGCTGGTAAGCATCATGGCCTGGGCTTTTGGCACCTATCTGATGGTCAAGGGTGTCAAGAAACTGGTTAACGTTGATTTCCTTGGCGCCTCACTGGTGGGTCTTGTAGTTGCGGTGGTGGTTTTTCTGCTTATGCGCATGCTGGTCAGTCGCAAAGCAGCCACCATGGAGAATAATGCCAATGGGGTGAACAGCCTGTTCACCTGGCCGTTAATCTTTGCAGCGGCACTGCTCAGTTTCGCCCACGGGGCAAACGATGTTGCTAACGCCATCGGTCCGTTAGCGGCGATCAATGACGCCCTGACTGCGGGCGCCGTGGTCACGTCTGCCAGCATTCCGTTCTGGGTCATGATGGTGGGTGCTCTTGGCCTGAGTGTGGGCCTGATGCTATTTGGCCCGAGGTTAATTAAAACGGTCGGCAGCGAAATCACTGAACTGGATAAGACTCGCGCCTTCTGTATTGCGCTGTCTGCCGCGTTGACCGTCATCATTGCGTCGCAGCTTGGCCTCCCGGTAAGTTCAACGCATATCGCCATCGGCGGTGTGTTTGGTGTTGGCTTCCTTCGCGAGTATCTCAAGTTTAACTACGCCACCCAGATTCACAGCATAATCGAAAAGCACGATGAAGCGGATCTGCAGCGCCTGCAGCCTTTTCTCGATGACTTCCGGAACGCCTCGGTAGAGGAGATGGAAGCATTGCTGAAAAAAGCGCGGAAGAACAAGAAAGAGCTTCCGCTGTCCAAGTCCGAGCGCAAACGCTTAAAAAAGATCTACCGTGAAGAACTCGTCAAACGCTCTCATCTGACCCGAATTATTGCAGCCTGGGTTATTACAGTGCCGGCTTCGGCCTCCATGGCGGCGTTGTTGTTTTTCACACTTCGAGGCCTGTTACTTTGATTGCAGGGCTGGTCGCGAGGGCGTTGAATCCGTCATACTAGATTGCGAAAGCACAACAGGGCAGCGCGGTGTTGCCCTAAAGAACCATGCCGGGAGTCCAGGATGAGCAGTGCATCAGAAAGCCGCCAGGCAAAAGTGATTGATGAATTAAGGGTCTTTATCAAGAAAGTGCTGAGCGACCCGACCATTGCTGTAAAGTGCGTCGATATTGCCAGAAAGCACCGGAATCAACCCAACGCGGATGAGCTCATAGCACGGGAAATTGGCGCCAATACCACCGTTCGTATTCCCGAAAGCTGGAGCGAGGCCGACCGCATGTTTCTGGAGATTCTGGACGACGTGCTTGATGACGAAGAAGCACTCTATTGAGCGAGGGTTATTGAGGGCTTGCTTTGGCCCCCACCATTCTTCATGGCCTAGGCCTGACGAGCCTTTGGATGGTGATGGGCGAGCGTTGCCCGGGCCTGTTGAGCGAGTATCTCGAATTCATCTCTGATTTCTTCTTCACTTGCCAGTTCCTGCTGCTCCGACAGAATGTCCCGGAGAATGTCCGTTGTGGTCAGCGGATTGGCCAGCACGACCCGAAACACGATGCAGGGAAAGTGCTGGTAGCAGGCGGGCTCCAGCCGGGTTCTTGAAACAAATGCCTTACCGTGTTCCCGCTGGGTTTTCTGGATAAATTTCGTGATCCGGTTCAAGCTGGTGTTCAGACGTTCTGTCTGCTGCGGGTTCGCAACCGCAAGCGCCTGGCGGGCAATGTCCGGACAATAACGATAGGTGAGGATGTTCAGTTCGGGCCGGGTGATCAGCTCAAAATCCGGATGATGGTCAATCATCTCCGCAAAGCTCCGGGCTTTTTCGATGCCCTGGTCGATCAGTATTTCATAACCCTCCCGCGCCAGGATTTTCAACCCCGAATGGATCAGCATGGCCATCCCGGGACGCGAGCCTTCAAGCGTTGTGCTACCCAGGTCTCGTGAACCTTTCCGGATGATGTATTGGGCGTGGTGCTCAACGGCACTGGCAAGCGCCGGGTCCCGGAAAACGACCAGGCCGACGCCCATTGGCACATACAGTTGCTTATGGGCGTCAAACGTCACGGAGTCGGCTTTTTCAATGCCCTTCATCAGGTACTTGTGCTGGCGCGAGAACAGGGTTGGCCCTCCCCAGGCGGCGTCCACATGAAAGTGGGCCCCGAACTCCCGCGCAATATCAGCCATGGCATCGAGAGGGTCGACATTGCCGGTTTCCGTGGTGCCGGCAATACCACAAATCGCCATGACCTTGATTTTCTGTTTCTGCAACTGCAGACATTTGTCACGCAATGCATCGGTGTCGATACGGTTGTCGTTGTCGGTATCAACGGCTACCAGGCTATCGCGGCCCAACCCCAGCACGTCGGCGGCCTTGCGAAGGGAATAATGACCACGGCGTGATACCACAATGGCGGCGCCCTCATAACCGTAGTATTTGAGCGCACGAAACAAGCCTTCCTGATGCAATCCCCTGAAACTCCCCTCAGCGGGGAAAGCGTGGTTGCGGGCCACCCAGAGAGCAGTCAGGTTAGCGACGGTGCCCCCGGAGCACATGGCGCCTAGAGCATGACGGGGATCATGCATCCATTTGCGATAGAAAGCGCCATCCTGTTGATATACCAGGCGGTGAATCATGCCCAGAACCTGGCGCTCCATGGGCGTAAAGGCCTTGGAGGTCTCGGTTTTGACCAGGTTCTGGTTAAGCGCAATCATGATTTTTGACAGCGGTAGCATGAAGTAGGGCAGCGCCGATGTCATATGGCCGATAAAGCTCGGGGAAGCTGTGTGAACCGAGTTGGCCACCAGCTTGTCGAGCAGGAACTGAGCCTGCTCAGACACAAATATAGGTTTTTCGGGAACCGCGGAGTCAGCGAAGTTCTTTTCAACCTCACTCAAGTCGCGTTCGACCGCTACGATGTGTTCCTGAAGAAAGCCCGCCAGATTGCGGGAAATATCCTGATCGACCCGGCTCAGGGTAGAGTCGGGGGCTTCGGGTACCGTGAAGACACGATACATTGCCTCAACCGAGGCCTGAGCGGATTTCTTCTTACCAGTCATATGCGTCACGCACTTTACTGTCGGTGGTATGCCGCAGGGGTCTTTTCCCGTGACTCCAACGGTAACATTCAGGAAGAAAGAATTCCTGACTCGATGGAATCCCGTTCCATGATTCCAACAATCCAGGGCCAAGTAGTATACGGGGTCAGCCAGGTAACCGCCACCAAGCGAAACGGCTGACAGCCAGAGGCGATGCAGGAGTTGTTCAAAGGCTCCTCAGAGTATTTCCCGCTGTACATCCAGTACCGGCGCATCGATGCGCTCGACAATGGCCTTTTCAACGAGATCCAGGCGCTGCTGAATTTGTTGAGAAGATGTACCCAGAGCGGCAATCGTCCAGGTGGCACAATCCAGAGCTTCAAAGTCTGCGATTTCGGCAACGGCCAGGTCGGGCTCCTTGCCCCATACCGCGCGCAGGGGAGTAAAGACTCTGCGCTTGGCTTTCAGGTCGGCACAGCCATAAAGCTGAAAGTGGAGTGTGAGCACGCCCACATGCGGCGTGATTGCCGGGCCTGATGTGGGTGTGTTGAGTAGTCGTCTGAGCGCGTCGGACATAATCCCGCCTTCAGGTTCGGGCGCCGGATCAGGTGACCTGCCCGACCGCCACAGGAGTATTTCTGGCATTCTACTACGTATTTCAGTTTACCACAGGGGTCGCCCGTTCGATGATGGCCCGGGCATCGGTTCCAGTGGGCAGATTGCCATAGTTCATGCCGCCCCCGGACTCCAGCCGAGAGGCGCAGAAACCGTCGGCAACGGCGGGTGTAGAATGTCGGATCAGCAGGGATGCCTGCATAGCCAGTGCAAGACGGTCGACCAGATTGCGGGCCCGGTATTCGACCTCGTCAGTGTCGGTAAAATCGTTCTTCAGATTTGCCAGAAAACGGTCAAATCGAGCATCGCTGCCCCGGGCCTCACTGACTTCCTGGAAGAACGCGGTCAGCGCCTCGGGCGCTTTATTCAGCGCGCGCAGGGTGTCCAGGCACTGGACGTTACCGCTGCCCTCCCAGATCGTATTGACAGGCGATTCCCGGAACAGGCGGGGCATGATGGAGTCCTCCATCATGCCGCTGCCACCGATGCATTCCATGGCTTCATAGGCGTGGTTTGGTGCCCGTTTGCAAATCCAGTATTTGCCCACCGGCGTCGCCATACGTGCCAGCAGGCGCTCATGCTCCAGGTGCTGGTTGTCCAGCGCTCGGGCGACACGCAGGGTGTAGGCTAACGCTGCTTCGCTCTCCAGTGCCAGATCGGCCAGCACGTTCTGCATCAAGGGCTGGTCATTGAGATTGCGGCCGAATACCTGACGATGACGACAATGGTGCAGCGCCTGCGCGGTGGCTTGCCGCAGGCCCCCGGAGCTGCCAATCATGCAGTCAAACCGGGTCATTGCGACCATCTCGATAATGGTGGCAATGCCGCGGCCCTCTTCACCGATCAGCCAGGCCAGCGCGCCACGAAGTTCAACTTCGCTGGATGCATTGGAGGCATTGCCCATTTTGTTCTTCAGCCGTTGGATCTGCCACGGATTTTTGCTGCCGTCCGGGCGCCAGCGGGGC
>JBBQMX010000111.1:0-6389 GCA_038329375.1 Pseudomonadales bacterium
TTTGCTTGCCGCGCAATCGGTTCATTCAGACACTTCATAAACCAGCTCAAGTCCCCGAGCCGAGCGCGAAAGCTGTCCGTATATTCGTCCACCCGCCGCCACTCCGCCGGGCAGAGATCGTCGCCCCGGAGGAAACGTTGAACAATAGGCGGCCCCTTATACAGGCTGCACCAGCGCGCTAGCACCTCATCATTGCTCCAGCACTCCACTTCGGCCGGGCTGAGTTTCACCACCAGGTGATAATGGTTCGACATAACCGCATAAGCCGCTACATCAACCGAAAACACAGAGGCCAGCAAGCGAATCCGCTCCTCAATCCAGCCGCGCCGGTGTTCGTAACAGCGCCCGCTAGCACGATCCTTGCCGCACAGGAATGTTCGTCGTACGCAGCGTGAAATGACATGGTAGAAGGGGGTGTCGGCAATGCTGATCTGCTCGCTGCGTGGCTTGGGCATAATGACTCCTTGTCGTTCTCTGGCCCTGTAAGATTTATCACAACAGGCTGTACAACTATCCAGCTTTTCGTTGACCTTTACAACACCCTTTACAGAATATGTACGGAACGTTTCTCAAGGGAGAATGCTCGTGCCAGGGAGTACGGCAAGGCCACAGATCAGCCATGATCAGAATTTCAACAACTTGATTCTGTATTACTCCCACTCAGGCTCTTTAGTCCTCAAGAGGGCGCAGGAGCTCTTCGTCAATGATGGACTAACATAGTGACGCAGGCGGAGTGTAGTGATTCGATGAAGCCAAAAAGCAACCGTGGACAAGGCGATTTCTTTCTGGACTTTCTGTATGTACAATAAGTGCATAGAACTTGAATATGATCCGCAAAAAGATGTCATCAACATTGAAAAACACAACGTGTCGCTGGCGGATGCTGCATTCTTGGAATGGGAGCTTCTGTGGGCCACTGAAGACAACCGAAGTGACTACGGTGAGCGTCGGATGATTGGCTATGCCCCGATTGGTGCGCGGGTTTACTGCCTGGTATTTGCCGACAGGGGAGATATCCGAAGGGTGATTAGCTTACGAAAGGCTAACCAAAGAGAGGTGAAGCTCTATGCCAATAAAATCTAAGTCTGGCCGAGTATTTGAATTGCCATCAGACCGGGAAGAGGCTGATATCGAGGCTGGCATCAAGGCTGATGAAGACACCCGCGAGCTGACCGATAAGGAGTTTCGCCAGCTCCGCCCTCCGGGCCGGCCAAAATCCGAAGTCACCAAAGAGCGAATTACCATCCGCCTGTCGCCGGAAGTGGTGGCAAAATTCCGTGCCACCGGCAGCGGCTGGCAGTCTCGTATGGATAAGGCTTTGCAGGATTACCTAAAGACGCATAGCAAGTCAGATATAGATCGGCTGGGGTAATGAGTCTGTTAGTCTGTCAAATTAGCCTTGGCGGTGAATGGCGTTATAGACAGGCACAGCCCGTCCTCAACATGACACAAGCGTTACCGTCCGAATAATCCCGGCGCGGCGGGCAACGAAGAATGAAATTAAGCAATACGAGCGAGGATCATCTTAATGCTTGAAGAATATGATCGTTCGGGAGAGTAGCCTCGGGGTCAGACCCCAATGCATTTTACTGGGCCAAATGTCTTAGGGTCTGACCCCATGCCTCCATCACGCATGTCTGTGGAATAAAACGCGAACTTAATGCAGACAAATGTGTGGGGTCTGACTTTAAACTAACTCCATCTCTGTCGTGGTGCTTTGATTCGGTCGCGTTTATGGCTAAGCTATATGAACTAAGTCTTTTGAGAGGTTAGGGCATGGACATAGTCAATATGCACGATGCGAAAACACGGTTATCGCAATTAGTGGACAAAGCTGCCAGCGGAGAGCCATTTATCATCGCCAAGGCGGGGAGACCTGTTGCCCGGGTATCTGCGATTAGCAGTCCCGAGCCGGGAGCGGAGCGTCGTCTCGGGTTTTTGCAAGGGCAGATTCAGGTACCGGATGACTTCGATACGATGGCTGCTGACGAAATTAGCCGTCTGTTCGGAGGGTGACTGGGTGAATCTGCTTCTTGATACTCACATACTGCTTTGGGCGGCCGGTAGTCCAGAGCGATTGCCACCAGACAGCGTGGCGCTCATAGAAGACCCGCGCAGCGTGCTGCACTTTAGCGCAGCCAGCATCTGGGAGGTGGTCATCAAAAACGGGCTGGGCCGCGATGATTTTCAGGTAGACCCACATCTTCTGCGTCGCGGCCTCGTGGAGAATGGCTATCATGAGCTGGCCGTGACATCACAACACACATTGAGTGTGGCTCATTTGCCTCCGATCCATAAAGATCCGTTTGATCGCATCCTCGTGGCCCAGGCAGAATTCGAAGGGTATTTACTGCTCACCGTTGACGCACTTGTGGCCCAGTACCCCGGCCCCATCAGGTCATTTTAGACGTCACAAGATCTGATCATGGACAGGCACAACAGGATTGTTTTGAGAAATTTAAGCATCCGGACAAATCTGGCCACGTTGTAGTTCCCCATCCGCGTAAAGACATGCCGCTAGGCACTCTGCGCAGTATTTACAGGCAAGCAGGATGGGACTGGAGGTAAGTATGCTATTCCCCGTTTATGTACAAACAGGCGATGAAACACATGCCCATGGTGCCGAAGTACCAGACTTCCCCGGCTGCTTCTCTGCAGCGGACAGTTGGGATGAGCTGGCGGGTAACATCCAGGAGGCGGTAGAGCTGCACTGTGAGGATGAGGATATGGTGGTTCCATCGCCCACGTCGCTGGAGAAGCTGATGGCCAGTCAGGATTACCAGGGTGGCATTTGGATGATGGTGGATGTCGACACCGGTAGATTGAAAACCAAATCGATACGGTTGAACGTCAGTCTGCCGGAGGGACTGTTACGCCGTATCGATGATGAAGCCAAAAGCCGGCATATGAGTCGATTTGCTTTTCTGGCGATGTCAGCTCAGCGGGAGTTGGAGGCGTAGGTAGGTCATGTAAGGTAGTCGATCATAAGCCTCCGGGGGTCTGACCCCAAGCTCCCGAGCCCGTCCGGGAATGGATGGGTGGCTACCCCTTCGAGCCTGAGTTCACGGATCTTGACGTGATTAACGATGACTTGCTCCATCGCGACGAGTTCTTTGCAGATAGTGACGCCGTATTCGCCCAAGTGGATTTTCAGGGCCTGAGCCCCAACCATGACCCCTGGGGGTCAGACCCCAAATCAGACTCCAAATCGGTCCTTCATCCGCGCTTGAAATTCCTCGTTACCAAGCGCCTTACCAGCAATAGTGGCATATCGAATCCTATCGTCCATGCCCTCGGGTGCCGGGCTGGCAACAAAAGACCGATAACGTTCAAGCCTCGTGGCCGGGACCGTATGGTAATTCAGGTAACAAGCGTGGGGCGTGTGAAATCTCGACTTCATCCCGTAGCCATGGCATCGATAACTTGACCACTGATAATCCCCTGCATACTGCACCATTCCCGCTTTTACCGGGTTCAATTCGATATACCGCTGGCACTGCAGAAAATAGCTCTCAGTATCCACCATACAAGACTTGAATCGCCCCTCCCAAAGGGTACCCGAGCGTTCGTATTTGCGATTGAAATACTGGGCATAACGCTGGCCAACTGCCTTCATGAAGAGAGACAACGACTGATCAGCGCGCGGAGTGACAAGAAGGTGGGTATGATTACTCATCAAAACCCAGGCATGAACGTCAACGTCATGCTCTTCCTGGTAGCGAGAGAGAAACGCCGCATAGCTGGCTTTGTCTGCAAAATCCTGAAAACAAACTTGCCGGTTATTTCCCCGCTGAATTACATGCTGGGGTATTCCGGCCGGACAAATCCTCTGTCGGCGGGGCATCTCACATTCCTTGTGAACTGAATTGTAGGTGCCACAACTTGCCCCACCCGGCCGTCAATTTCAAGTCGGGGTCAGACCCCGAGACATTTCACCTGGCAAAATGCACTGGGGTCTGACCCCAAGCTCCGGTTTGATGGCGCTTTAATTTTCCGCCACCAGTCTATATTCTGGCCAAGTCTTACAAATACCATAAAGGTCTCCCAATGCAGTTCGCCTCACTCCTACCCGATGTCATCACCATCGCAGAAGCCGCCAGCAAGAAAGTGCTGGAGATTTACCGCACGGATTTCAAAATCGAGTTTAAAGCCGACAACTCTCCTTTGACGGCAGCGGATATGGCGTCTCACCACATTATTGTGGATGGCTTGCGGCAGTTGAGTCCTGACAATCACATCCTGTCGGAAGAATCCGCCAACGCACCCTGGGATGAGCGGAGGCATTGGTATCGGTTCTGGCTGGTAGACCCGATTGATGGCACCAAAGAGTTTACCAACCGCTCCGGGGAATTTACGGTCAATATTGCTCTGATCGAGCACGGGGTTCCCATACTGGGTGTGGTCACAGCGCCTGCGTTGGATGAGGTTTACTGGGGTGCAAAAGGTGAGGGCGCCTTCAAGCGAGACAAGGCAGGACGGATTCATCGTTTGAATGTGGTGGTGCCGCCCGCCATAAAACGCGTGGTCGCCAGCAAGAACCATCTGAATGAAGAAACGGAAGCCTTCATTGAAGGGCTGGGGGAGCATCGTCTGGTACAGGCCGGCAGTTCACTCAAATTCTGCAAAATAGCGGAAGGCCATGCTGACATCTACCCGCGCCTTGGGCCCACCTGTGAGTGGGATACCGGCGCGGCTCACGCCATTCTGAGCGCGGCCGGGGGCAAGGTAGAAACACTCGAAGGCAAGCCGTTGCCCTATGGCAAGGAAGATGTGTTGAACCCACACTTTGTAGCGTCGGGGAAGTGGTACTAACGCGTGTTGCGTGCACTCAACTCAGAACACCCTCACACCAACCCGTGCGATGTGCTGTTTCAAATCGTCATTGTCGATGTGATGGTAAATAGACAGGTCGGTTTTCCAGGGAAACAACAGATCATCAATTTCACGTTCGATCTGCTGAAATTCCTGCCAACTTATACCGCTGCCCTTGAGCGTAAGATCGATATCCGACGCTGGACGAAAGTTTCCGGTAGCCCTGGAGCCATAAAGGAGGGCTTCTTCGACAGCGGGATGTTTTCGCAATACATTGCAAATGGCCGTTATAGCTGTTTCGGGCAAACCGGATTGCTGAGCAATGGCTGCCGCCGACGTTCCGGTGTTGTTTTCAGCTATCGCCATGGCGTTTGGACTCGTCTGACATTGTATCGCTAAGTTCCTTGAATACCTGATGATACGAGTTCCGGATCGCGCTCAGTATCGCCTCAGCCGTCTCCTCGTTGTAGGTGTGCGAGGTGCGGTTTCTGTCCTGCAGCATTGCCATCCATTGCTTCCCATCTTTAATTAACCCAGCGCTGAAAGCCTCACGTATGGTGTCTCTTGAACCGACTAAATGGTTGGCTCCCTGCCACCTCAAATAATCCAGAAGAAGGTTCCAGCCAAGCTCGTAGGTGTATTCAAAGGCCTGGATCACTCCTTGCTTTTCCAGTTTTGAAAGCGCTCTTTCATGCATGAGCATCACCGCCTCATCTAACTGGCTGAACGCTTTCAGGTAATTCTGAAAGCGCTGATGCCAGCGGGTATCCTGATCACTCATAGGTCACCTGATAGAAGAATCTCTGCTTATTATGTCTTCAAGCCCTGATGTACTCAAATATCCGTTGTCAGCCCGGTAGCAGCTGGCAGTATATTTACCACGAGGTGATATTCTGACTTTTCCAGCAGTCGAATTATCTCCTTCATGTCAGGGCCAGAATGATTTTTTTGGACAACTAGGCTGGCAGAGGGGGAACCCGATGTCATCACTATCGCCTCAACGCCGAAACCGACACCTTCACCCGCTGCATCCGCTGCATAAAGCTGATCAGCACAATGGCGCGCTCCTCGCCATCGTAAGCCTGAAACACAGCATCTAGCCCCTGGAATGGACCGTCCTGCAACTGGATAGCGTCCCCCGCCTTTATACCCCCATGCTCGGCCACCGCATCCAGGCTCTGGCGGATGTGATCGATAACGCCATCATCAATCGTCGCTGGCTTGTTAGCAAAACTTACCACCCGCAATACACCACGGGTCGACCGAAGCTTGGCCCACAAGGGATCGCTCTGCTCAATGCTGATAAACAGATAACCAGGGAAAAGTGGTTCAAGTCGGCTGGTGCGCTTGCCCGCCCGAATTTTCTCCACCGCAATTTTTGGGTAGAAGCAGCGGGCGTCCTGATACTGCAGGTTGTCCAGCGCCCGATCGCCCTGGCCTGGTTTATGTTGAATTGCATACCATGGCATCAGCAGCTCCGGTAGACGTGACGGGAGTAAGGTCAAAATCGTTGGGTGTTATATATCGCTATAATACTATTTGTTGCCCAAAAGAAAATCAGTGTTATACCCGATGCT
>JBBQMX010000112.1:0-6374 GCA_038329375.1 Pseudomonadales bacterium
GGTGACAAACTTGTCGGCGCGGTCCTGTTCTGACTGATGCTCCTGCCACAGTTGCCCGGCCTGTTCCCAGACATCGGCCGGCCCCGGGAACTCACCCAGAGAGGTATTCACCTGTGGGGCCATGAGGTGCCAGAACACTACGAAGACTGTCATGCCAATGATCGGCAGCAGCAGGTTTCTGGCAGCCTCACCGAGGGCTTTGGGCGACAGTTTTTCACCCAGGGCGTTCACCACCGAAGCGACCGCAGACAGTTTGCCGGGTTCGGAGTTGGTCAGCGTGGTCATGAGAGTTCTCCTGACAGGTTAAGGATCACGGTGTGTCCTGGCCCTTGAGCCCGATTTTGAAACTGTCGATGTAGGCATTGGGGGTTCGGGGTGTGAACGGCACACCGTCAATCAGTTTGCCTTGCTCGGGCCGGACAAAGTTTTCGGCACCGATCTCCGGGAAATCACTTGCATCAAGCAGGCCATCATCGATCAGCGACTGCGCCGCCTGCTCATAGATGTCAGCGCGATAGACCTGGGCGGCGGTTTTCATGTACCAATTGTCGGACCTGGCGTCCGGGATCTGTCCCCAGCGACGCATTTGCGACAGGTACCAGATGGCATCAGACGGGTACGGGTAAGTGGCGTAGTAGCGAAAGAAGACGTTGAAGTCCGGTACCGAGCGCACGTCGCCTTTCTCATACTCGAAGGTGCCGGTCATGGAATTGGCGATAACCTTCTCGTCAGCACCAACATAATTGGAGCGGGCGAGGATCTTGACTGCTTCTTCCCGGTTGGCGTTATCGTTCTCATCCAGCCAGTGGGCAGCGCGGATCAGTGCTCGAAGCAGGCGAAGATGCGTGTTGGGGTTCTCTTCCGCCCAGGCTTCAGAGACGCCGAACACTTTTTCCGGCTTGTTTGGCCAGATTTCGTAATCAGTAATCACCGGCACGCCGATGCCCTGAAACACGGCCTGCTGGTTCCAGGGTTCACCGACGCAATAGCCCTGGATGGTGCCGGCTTCCAGCGTTGCGGGCATTTGTGGCGGTGGCGTCACAGAGAGGTGGACATCCGCCTGCAGAGTACCGCTGGTGTCGCCGCTCTGAGGGGCGTAGTAGCCGGGGTTGAGACCACCCGCTGCCAGCCAGTAACGCAGTTCGTAGTTGTGGGTGGACACCGGGAATACCATGCCCATGCGAAAGCGCTCGCCTTTGTCCTTATAGGCTTCCACCACGGGTTTCAGTGCGGCGGCGCTGATCGGGTGCTCAGGCCTGCCATCGTCCTGCATTTTCAGGTGCGGCTTCATGCCGTCCCAGACGTCGTTGGAAACGGTAATACCATTGCCGTTCAGGTCCATGCTGAAGGCCGTAATGATATTGGCCTGGGTGCCATAGCCGATGGTAGCGCCCAGCGGCTGTCCCGCGAGCATGTGGGCGCCGTCCAGTTCGCCGGTAATGACGCGGTCCAGCAGCACTTTCCAGTTGGCCTGTGCTTCGAGTTCGACAAACAGTCCTTCATCAATGAAAAAGCCCTGCTCCCAGGCGATGGCCAGCGGCGCCATGTCCGTGAGCTTGATAAAGCCCAGTCGTAAGTCAGGTTTCTCAGCCGGTCCAATGTCGGCTGATGCCATAGTATTGAGGCCAGTTAAAAGCAGTATTGCGGCTGCGAGTTGTTTAGGTTTCATGTCAAATCTCCCTGGGGTATGGCCACCAAAAAAAACGCCCACTCCCCGGGTGGAGGAGTAGGCGCCAATGCCTGCAGTTGGTTCAGGTCTGCTTCGTTTGTGTGAGCAAGGTAGATGTGTAAAGCCTTGCCCGATAAAAATGTCTGGTAATCATCGGATTGCAGATTCTGTGCCAGAATAAAAATCTGTTGTAAAACAAAGAAATAAAAGAATAACTTACCGCATAGCAAGTTTATCTGAACCGGAATAGTCCATTTTATTTGGAATTGCACCGCCACAGCGCATACCAAAAAGTTCGGGTGGGAGGATGCTGGTCATCGTGGCATTCATCAATTTATCGGTGCTGATTGTCATTGCAGGGGTATGTGCTGTCGAGGGGCGCAGATGAGTAAAACGCCCTGTTTTGGTACGTAAATCCTTGGGGCTTGTGAAGATTATCGTTTTAAAATTAGTCAGTTGACTGTTTTTCAGGGTTGGCCTTTTTATTGCAAAGCCTTGGTTAGATTGAGTAGACAATCGCTTTGGCAATGGTGCCCGGTTGAATTTTCCAAGAGTTCTGGTTTCGTTTGAAGCCGCTCGCGGAACGTTCACCGGGTTTTTTTTTGGCCTGCTGGCCAGCTAGCCATTGCGAGGCATCAGGACGGAGGTTTCGTGACCGAAGCAGCAGCATCCCCTATTCGAACCACCTGCCCCTACTGTGGTGTAGGCTGCGGTGTGGTAGCAGCAAATACCCGTGAGGGGCAGATCAGCGGGGATAAGGACCACCCGGCTAATTATGGTCGCCTGTGTGTCAAAGGCTCAAGCCTTGGTGAAACCCTGGGCAGTCATGGCCGGTTGCTGAAAGCCCGGATTCATGGTCGCGAACATGATCTGTCGGCTGCGTTGGATGCCACCGCAGCAGCGATTCGGGATTCTGTAGAGGCATATGGACCCTCGTCCGTGGCATTTTATCTGTCCGGTCAGTTGCTGACGGAAGACTATTATGTCGCCAACAAGCTCGCGAAAGGCTTTATCAAAACCCCTCATGTGGATACCAACTCCCGGCTTTGCATGTCCTCCGCAGTAGCGGCCCACAAACGGGCATTTGGTGCCGACGCGGTGCCGGCCTGCTATGAGGATCTGGAACTGGCGGATTTGCTGGTATTGAGCGGCAGCAACACCGCCTGGAATCATCCGATTCTGTACCAACGCATGAAAGCTGCGGCCCGGGAAGGTCGGCGGGTGGTGGTCATTGACCCCCGGGCCACCGCCACCACCGAACTGGCGGATCTGCACCTGAAACTGAAGCCGGGTACCGATACGGTATTGTTCAATGGCTTGCTGGTCTGGCTGGCGGACCAGCAGGCGCTGGACACGGATTATATTCGTGACCATTGCAGCGGCTTTGATGATTCCCTGGCCCGGGCCCGGGAAGCCGCTCCAGACAGCGCCTCGGTGTCGACGCAGTGTGATCTCGCCCGGGCCGATGTGGAAAGTTTCTATCAATGGTTCACCGAGACTCCGAAAACCGTCACGGCTTTCTCACAAGGGGTCAATCAGTCGGTAGCAGGCACCGATAAGGCCAACACCATTATCAACTGTCATCTGGCGACCGGCCGCGTTGGCCAGCCCGGTGCCAGCCCGTTTTCAATTACCGGCCAACCCAACGCCATGGGCGGTCGTGAAGTCGGGGGGCTGGCAAATACCCTGGCTGCTCACATGGATTACGACACCCCCGGCGCCAAAGCCCGGGTGGCCGGGTTCTGGCGGAGTGACGGTGTGGCTGACGGCCCGGGCCTGAAAGCGGTGGATATGTTTGATGCAATTCACCGGGGTGACATCCGGGTGGTATGGATCATGGCCACCAACCCGGCGGTCAGCCTGCCGGACACCGATCGGGTGCGGGAAGCACTGGCGCGTTGTCCGACCGTTATTGTCTCTGACTGTGTGGCTGATACCGATACCAACGCTTTCGCCGATATTCTGTTACCCGCCGCTGGTTGGGGCGAAAAAGACGGCACCGTGACCAATTCCGAGCGCTGTATATCACGTCAACGAGCGTTTCTGCCGCTGGCCGGAGATGCCCGACCGGACTGGTGGCTGATGAGCGAAGTGGCCCGGCGATTGGGTTACTGCGAGGGGTTTGGATTTAAAACAGCAGCGGCAGTATTTCGGGAGCACGCTGCGCTCTCGGGCTTCGAGAATAATGGTACCCGGGCCTTCGATATTGGTGCCCTCGCGGCGTTATCCAGCCAGCAATACAACGAGCTGTCGCCTGTTCAGTGGCCGGTTACCGCGAAGATTCCTCACGGCCAGGCCCGGCTGTTTGCGGACGGCCATTTTTGCACGCCGGACGGGCGCGCCCGGTTTATTGCTGTCCAGACCCGATTACCAAAAGAGCCCCCTACCACAGCGTTGCCGATGATTGTTAACACCGGTCGCGTCCGGGACCAGTGGCACACCATGACGCGCACGGCCCGCACACCGCGCTTGCTGCAACATCGCAACGAGCCCTTCATTGAAGTGCATCCGGAAGATGCAAAACGAATGGGCCTGACCGACGGGGCGCTGGCAACCCTGACCCGTAATGAAGGCCGCTATACCGGCCGGGTGCGGCAGACGGATGCGCAACGTCGAGGCGAAGTTTTTGTACCGATTCACTGGAATCAGCAATACGCCTCGGAGGGATTGGCGACCCAACTGACGGCGCGCATAACCGATCCGATATCCGGCCAGCCTGAATCGAAGTTTGGTCTGGCAGACCTCACACCGTTTCCGGCGCGCTGGCATGCACGTCTTTTGCTGCGGGAGCCGCAGCCGAGACATTGGCAGGCTGAGTACTGGAGTTACGCCCCGCTGGCAGACTGTGGCAGCTGGTGGCTGGCGGGCAGCGAGCGGGTGGAATGGCTGGAGCAAGCGAACCGGTGGCTGGGTGGAAGCCCGCAGCTGGTGATGTCAGACCCCAGGGCAGGCTGTTTCCGTGCCGCTCGCATTGTAGATGGTCGCTTGACGGCAATACTGTTGGTGGACGCCTTACCGGAGCGTCTGCCTCCGGTGGACTGGCTTGCGAGCCGCTTTGCATTGGAGACACTGAGCCAGGACCAATCCCGTACATTGCTGGCGGGCCGGGGTGTAGCCCAGGAAGAAACCGGGGCCATTATCTGTAGTTGCTTCCAGGTCGGGGAGCAGCAGATCGAAAAGGCTGTGGCCAACGGTGCCAACAGTGTCGAGGCCCTGGGTGCGACCCTCAAATGCGGCACCAACTGTGGCTCCTGCCTTCCCGAGCTCAAATCATTGCTCAGCCAGCGTGTGAGGGAGGTGGTGTAGCAGTTGCGCCGGCACTCGATAGCGTAAACCCTGCCAGCGACCCGAGCCGTCGACCGTGCAGGTTTTGCGGTTGATACGCTTGATGCGCCCTTGCCGGTGCTGAGTGCCTGCCCCAAATCCAACGGCATCGCCTATTTGCCAGTCTGCCAGCATGTCGGCCGGGCTGGCGATCTCAAACTGCTCGGCCGGAATGCAGAGCCCCTGGTCGAGCGCCGCCTCCCTTACCTGTGAGCGGACCGCCCGGGCTGCGCCGCTGGCATGCAGCTCATCCAGAATGTCGTAAAAATGCCGGTTGTGGACCGAGCCCCGAAGTCGTTTACCCGCCACATGCTGAAGCAGATGCGCAAATTCATGACAGCAGGTATGTGCCAGCAGATTGAGAGTGGACAATTCGCCATCAAAGTAGCCGCACCCCTGGATCTCACGGCTGGAAAGCCAGCCCGCCGCCGTATCAGGCCGGTGCTTGGCAATAATCATGCGGGCACCAAAGGTGATCCGGTGCTGGCGCTGGTGCGGGTCAAACCGATGATAGGTCGCCTGACCCGCGCCCACCCGACATTCCAGCTGAGTGCCCGGGTGACGCTCCCGTATCCAGCCACGAGCGGGCTGCCACAAGACCTCGGCGGTGGTAGTACAGAGCAGATTGCCCAGTGAGCGGGCCTGATGTTGGGTTAATGGCATGGTTCAGGGCGGATCAATAGTGAGTGGGCGGTTGCTGTTAAGCAAAATGATACCCGCTTGGGTGCCCTAGAGGAATTGGCGTCAGCATCGCCAGCGTATCGAGGGCACTTGCCGGTCCCTGAACAGCAGGTAAGACGGACTTGTCGTCCAATTCTTCTGGCATTTTTATCACGCCACTATCGAAGGTTGAACCGCACTGGTAGTTGAAAGCTGAACGTCTCGCCCTGCATGTCGTCCGGCACCGCTGGCAAGGGCGCTGCTGCAACCAGCATTTCCAGGGCGGCCTCATCGAGCAGGTTATGGGACGAGCCTTCACTCAGGCTGTAATCCAGTAACTCTCCCTGCCGGTTAAACCGGAACAGCACCACGGGTGTGCCTTCCATGTTGAGTCGCTGGGCACGGCGTGGGTAATCCCGGTGGCGGCTCAGGTGGCGGGCAAGCCGGGTCAGGTACTGATCAATGTTGGAGGACGAACCGGCACGAAGTTCCACCTGTTCAGGTCTGGCATCTGCCTGCTCTCCCGTCGATGCGGTATCCGGTACCGGTTGCTGGGGGCTTGCATCTTCCGTTGGCAAAGCCACACTTTCTGGCTCTGGCTCTGGCTCTGGCTCTGGCTCTGGCTCTGGCTCTGGCTCTGGCTCTGGCCCTGGCTCTGGCTCTGGCTCTGGCTCTGGCTCTGGCTCTGGCTCTGGCTCTGGCTCTGGCTCTGGCTCTGGCT
>JBBQMX010000113.1:0-6360 GCA_038329375.1 Pseudomonadales bacterium
TCTCGGGTCTTCGATGATTTCCTGTTCATTGGCGAGGGCTTCAATGCCTGGTGCCGTCTCACTCAGCCAGGTGTTGAGTTCGATCAGGTCCTGGGGGCTGAGCGTTCCCGCTGCCTGCTTGAGGCTCAGAGCATTGATGACATAATCGTACCGGGCATTGGCAAAGTCCCGGAGGGCAACATAATAGTTACGCTCGGCATCCAGAACTTCGACAATGTTTCGTGTGCCCACATCGTACCCGGCCCGGGTCGCATCCAGTGCACTGCGGCGCGAAATGATGGTTTGCTCCAACGCGGAGGCGGTTTCAATGTTGGTATTGACGGTGCGGAAAAGGCTGCGGGTGTTCACCCGAACGTCACGTCGCACTGTGAGCAGGGACTGCTCTGCGACATCTACCAGTGATCGCTGCTGGCGCACACCTGCCTGGATGCCACCACCCGCGTATAGCGGAACATTGAGTGACAAACTGATCACGCCCTCCGTGGTGGTACCGTCTGTTGAGCGCTGGCCAGGCCCGAAGACGCCCGAGTTATCAGAGATGCCGTCGATTTTGGTATCGCCGTAAGAGGCGTTCAAATCGAGTGTGGGGTAGTGATCTGCCTTGGCCGCTTTCAGCGTTGACTCACTGGCATCCAGTTGAAAAATGGCGGACTGGATTTGCCAGTTTTGTCCGATAGCAAGTTCTTCCCAGGCATCCGGGTTCATGGGCTCCGGGCGCATCAGCGGAAAATTGCGCTCCAGATTTTCCAGGGTTTCAGTGTATTCACCGGTCAGGCGCGCGAGTTGTTCCCGGGCAATATCAAGGTCACTTTCTGCAGCAATGCGAAGGCTCTTGCTGTCGTCGAAGCTGGCCCTGGCCTCATAGACCTCGGTAATCGCAATCAGGCCCACATCGTAACGCTCGCGGGCCTGGTCGTATTGCCGCTGGATAGCTGATTCGGTCGCTCTGGCGGTGGTGAGGCTGTCGCTTGCTCTCAGCACGTTAAAATAAGCTTCTGCGACGTCCAGTATCAGTTGTTGCTGGGCCAGGTTGTAATCGGCTCTGGCGGCTTCACTCTGGATCTGGCTGGTCTGGAAGTTGAACCAGGCATCGGCCCGGAACAGGGGTTGTGTCAGCTGAACGCCATACTGATAGCTCTTGTAGGAAACGTCCTGACGTGGTCCGTCCGAGTCAACATGGCTGGTTTCACCGAAGGCGGTAATCTGGGGCAATAGTGAACTGCGACTTACATCAATGTTGGCCTGTTGAGCTTCAAAACTGGCGCGGGCAGAGGCGATGCCGGAGTCGTATGAAAGCGCTTTCTCATAGGTTTCTACCAAATCCATGGCTAAAACAGGGTGGGCTGACAGGGCAGCAATCACCGCTGAGAGTATGCGTTTGTTCATAAAGACTCCTGAAGACATGAATGTGATCGGCTGCTAAAAAGAGGCGATTGCCATTATGGACAATAATCATTGCGATCTCTACACTTGCGATAGGCATCGATTATTGGGGGCACATGGTGAAAATCGTTCTGACACCACCCTTTTCGACAATGCCTTTTCAAGCGTCTTGACGGGGTGCTGGCCATTGGCCGGCTGAGATTGCATCGCAGAACCCGCGAACCTGATCCGGTTAGTACCGGCGTAGGGATTTGAGACCAGACCGACGTAACCGCTGGTGAAATAACCGCGGCCTGAGGCTCTCCGTCATACGCGACCCGACAACAACCCGAACTGGGACGCAACCATGACGATACCTACTTATCTTAGCGATGCCGCAACCGTTGACTCGGCTGCCATACAGCCATTACCCAATTCCCGCAAGATTTACGTGACCGGCAGCCGTCCGGATCTGAGAGTGCCTATGCGGGAAATTACCGTCGGTGATACGCCAACAGAAATGGGCGGCGAAAGAAATACCCCGGTGACCGTCTACGATACCTCCGGGCCCTACAGCGATCCGGATGCGCAGATCGACTTACGTAAGGGGCTGTCGCCGCTTCGTGATTGCTGGATAGATGAGCGTGGTGATACCGAGCGGCTGACGGATTACAGCTCTGAATTTGCCCGCCGCCGCATGAGAGATCCACAGCTCGACCCCCTGCGCTTCATGGATGAACGCAAGCCCAGGCGCGCGTTGCCCGGTCAGAATGTGAGTCAGATGCATTACGCCCGCCAAGGCATTGTTACCCCGGAAATGGAGTACATCGCGATCCGGGAGAACATGAAGCTGCAGGAAGCTCGCTCCGAAGGGTTGGTGGACCAACAGCACCCGGGCCAGTCATTCGGCGCTTCGCTGCCGTCAGAGATAACGCCGGAGTTTGTGCGTGAAGAAGTTGCACGCGGCCGAGCTATTATACCTGCCAACATCAACCACCCGGAAGCGGAGCCAATGATCATCGGCCGCAATTTCCTGGTAAAGATCAATGGCAACATCGGTAACTCGGCAGTCAGTTCATCCATTGAAGAAGAAGTGGAAAAGCTTACCTGGGGCATTCGTTGGGGCTCGGACACCGTGATGGATCTGTCTACTGGCAAAAACATCCACGAAACAAGGGAATGGATCATCCGGAATTCTCCGGTTCCGATTGGCACCGTGCCTATCTACCAGGCGTTGGAGAAAGTCGGCGGTGCGGCGGAAGATCTGACCTGGGAAATCTTTCGGGACACCCTGATCGAACAGGCCGAGCAGGGCGTGGATTACTTCACTATCCACGCCGGTGTGCGCCTGCATCATGTGCCCATGACCGCAAAGCGGGTGACAGGTATTGTTTCAAGGGGCGGTTCCATCATGGCCAAGTGGTGCCTGGCGCATCATCAGGAAAGCTTCCTGTATACCCATTTTGAAGACATCTGCGAGATCATGAAGGCCTACGATGTCTCATTCAGCCTAGGTGACGGCTTACGCCCCGGTTCCATTGCAGACGCCAACGACGCCGCTCAGTTCGGTGAACTGGAGACACTCGGTGAACTCACCAAAATTGCCTGGAAACACGATGTGCAGGTAATGATTGAAGGCCCGGGTCATGTGCCGATGCACCTGATCAAAGAAAATATGGATAAGCAGCTGGATTGCTGTGACGAAGCGCCGTTCTACACCCTGGGCCCGCTCACCACAGACATTGCTCCCGGCTATGACCACATCACCTCGGGCATCGGGGCCGCGATGATCGGCTGGTTCGGCTGTGCCATGCTCTGCTACGTTACTCCCAAGGAACACCTGGGGTTACCCAACAAGGACGATGTCAAAACCGGCATCATCACCTATAAAATAGCCGCCCACGCGGCGGATCTGGCCAAGGGCCATCCCGGCGCCCAGATTCGTGACAACGCACTGTCCAAGGCGCGTTTTGAATTCCGTTGGGAAGACCAGTTCAACCTGGCTCTGGACCCCGATACCGCGCGTTCTTTCCACGATGAAACCCTACCCAAGGATTCCGCCAAAGTGGCGCATTTCTGCTCCATGTGCGGCCCGAAGTTCTGTTCCATGCAGATTTCCCAGGAGGTTCGGGATTATGCCAAGGAGCATGGTCTGGATGAGGTTTCAGCGGTGGATGCAGGTATGCAGGAGAAATCTCAGGAGTTCCTGGCGTCCGGGTCCAGGCTTTATGACAAGGTCTGACAGCGAACCTGTCTAGTCTGCAATCCTTGGTATAAGAGCGGTGGATGAGGCCCCGTGCAGAAAACGACTCAAGCCGTCCCTGGGCGTCTCGGGCTCTGCCATCCATGGCTCCGCACGTTTCTGCACGGGGCCTCCTCCACCGCTCACTAGACTTTTGTGGTGCTTTTAACAGGGTGCTACTAGCGAACAGAAAGGAAGACATCAGGGAGTACGGAGCATGCGTTGGAACCCTCTTCCCAAAACTGTGTGGAGCCATGGATGGCGGAGCCCAAGCGCCCCACGGATGGGCTTGAGCGTGTTTTGGGAAGAGGGTTCCAATGACTGCTATGCACCAATGGTTGGTGGTCTGTGCTTGCAACCAACAACACCCAACGGCTATCGTTCAGGATCGATTCCAAAACCGGATTTGAAATGACCGAACCGTTCCAGTTCAAAGATACCGACGTCAATATTGAAAAACGCGAAACCGTCTACCAGGGCTTTTTCCGCATGGACAAGCTCTGGCTGAGCCACAAGCGTTTTGATGGTCAGGAAATGCCCGTGTTTACCCGTGAACTCTTCATCCGGGGCGATGCAACCTGCGTATTGCCCTACGATCCGCGTCGGGATGAGGTGGTCTTGCTCGAGCAATTCCGGCCCGGCGCAATGGGGCGTAACCAGTCGCCGTGGTTGCTCGAACTGGTTGCTGGTATGAACGAGCCGGGCGAAACTCCGGAAGAGGTGGCACAGAGGGAAGGCGGCGAAGAAGCGGGGCTGAGCTTCTGTGTGCTCGAACCTATCTGTAATTACCTGGTTTCCCCGGGTGGCACCACCGAAATGATTCACCTGTTCTGTGGTTGTGTCAGCACCGAATCTGCCGGGGGGCTTTTTGGCATTGAGGACGAGCATGAAGATATTCGGGCGCATATATTCAGCGCAAACGAGGCTATTTCGATGATCACCGACGGGCGCATCAACAATGCCGCTGCCATCATGGCTTTGCAGTGGCTGCAAATGAACCGCTCTCGCTTGCAGCAGGAGTGGTGCGACCGTGTCTGAGTGGGTTGCTAAGCGCAAACGTTATGTGCCAGATCTGAGGCGGCTTGGTGCCTTGTGTGAAGGAAACTACATGCGTATCCGCCGGTTGCGGCAACTCGAAGCCGGAGGCGAGCCGGTATCGGAGTTCGAGTTGCATCGCGGCAATGAGTATTTTGGTCGGGTTCGGGTTCAACTGCTGCAGCAAGCTCGGTTTACCGACACCGTAATGTTTGAGCAGGTTCATAACGCCGGTAAGTGGCTTAACAATCCACAACTTACGGTACGTGTATACCACGACGCTTCCATGGCTGAGGTAATCAGTTGCTACCGCGACCGTCAGATTGCGGCGGTTAACGATTACCCCAACCGATACATGCATCACCCGGACGAAAAAGTGCAGGTGAACAGCTTTCTCGCCGACTGGCTTGATTTTTGTTTGCGCTTTGGCCACCTGCCGCTTGCGCTTGCCAGTTGGCCATCGGGTGATAATGTGGACGAAGGTTGAATGCCGAGTGGGTGCTGCCTTAGATCAAGCGTTCGTCATACTGTGATGCTGATTCTGGAAACCCTTCCTGAATAACTTTAACCTTGGTTCATTGATGGTCGAAATAGCCGTATCAAGATGACAGACACCGAAAAGGCTTTCCCGTTGCGGGTTATACAGTTAACTGATTCCCACTTGATGGCTGAGCCTTCGGGTGCACTTTTGGGTGTGAACACCCGGGATAGTCTCGATGCGGTTATCGCGCTGGCATTGCAAGATTCTGTCACGCCAGACTTGATCCTTGCAACCGGTGACCTGGCCCAGGACGGTAGCGAAGAGTCGTACCGTGTGCTCGCGGAGAAGCTAAAGGCTTTCGATTGTCCGTCGGTATGGTTGCCGGGCAATCATGATGATGTCCACGTCCTTCAGCAGATGATCGCAGGTACTGGCCACGGCCGTCGTCAGGTAATCGCGGGCGGCTGGCAGTTCATCCAGCTTGACACCTCGGTGCATGGGAAGGTTCATGGTGAGTTGTCGGCCGAAGAACTTGAGCACCTGAGCGCTTCGCTCTCAGATCACCCTGGGTTGCCCGCGCTGGTGAGCCTGCACCATCATCCGGTGGATATCGGGTGTGATTGGATGGCTGATATTGGCCTGCGCAATCGGCAGGCGTTCTGGCAGGTGATAGAGCGCAACACGCAAGTTAAAATCGTGCTCTGGGGTCACATACACCAGGAATTTGACGAGCTGCGGCATAGCGTTCGAATGTTGGCCACCCCTTCCACGTGTATACAGTTCGAGAGTGGGTCCCGGCAGTTTTCAGTGGAGGAAAAAGCTCCCGGTTACCGTTGGTTTGATCTTCACCGCTCGGGTGATTTTGACACCGGCGTCTGCCGGGCGGCTGATTTCAGGTATGACCTCGATTCCGATAGCGCCGGTTACTGATCTCTGATTAAGGCGTCCCGCTTTCCTTGCCATCGCGGTGCCATCGGTTAAACTGCCGGAAAACCAGGCAAGGATTCAGCGATGAGCGATATTCCCGCAGACGTTAAGTACATTGAAACTCACCAATGGGTAAGACTAGCCGAAGACGGCACCGGCACAGTGGGTATTACAGATCACGCCCAGCAACAACTGGGTGATGTTGTCTATATCGGCGTACCGGATGTGGGTGCGACGGTTAACGGAGGTGAGGAGGCCGGTGTGGCGGAATCCGTAAAATCGGCATCCGATGTTTTCAGTCCGGTGACCGGTG
>JBBQMX010000114.1:0-6343 GCA_038329375.1 Pseudomonadales bacterium
CGATCGCCAAAAAAGTTGTAGCACGGGTTAAAAAGCTGCCACTACCCTGGCTACCAAATACTGTCTGGGAGGCTCCACCGCCCCCAAAGGCCGCGCCAGCGTCCGCGCCTTTGCCCTGCTGGATCAGCACAAGACCCACCAGCGCCACCGCAATCACGACGTGCACAACGACTACCAGTGTTTCCATCCAATCCATAAATTATCTCTCAAAACTCGCTTGAAACTTTGGACATCGTTTTCAGACTGCGCGACAAATACTTGCGAAATCGGCCGCCACCAGAGACGCCCCGCCAACGAGGCCACCATCAATATCATGCTGCTGAAACAATTCATGCGCATTATCAGGCTTAACGCTACCTCCGTAAAGGAGGGATATCTCAGAAGCGGGGGCACCCAATGAACCCAGAACACGCCTCATGTGGGCGTGCATAGCCTGGGCATCTTCCGCGGTAGCTGTCTTGCCGGTCCCAATAGCCCAAACCGGCTCATAGGCAACCACTACCCTGTTCCATGTATCGGTGGTCAAACCCTGCAGCGCTGCCTGCAACTGTCTCGATACGACCTCTTCAGCCTGACCCGCCTGCCGTTCTGAAAGCGTCTCACCTACGCAAAGCAGTACTGTCAGACCTGACATCAAAATATGTTGAACCTTATCCGCTACAATCCGATCGGACTCAGCAAATAACTGCCTACGCTCAGAATGACCTACGAGCACATACTCAGAGCCGACATCTGCAGCCATGTTGGCCGAGATCTCACCCGTGAAGGCACCGTGCTGCCATTGCGCAACGTTCTGGATACCGACGGTAAATGAAGCATCCGAGATCAAACGCTTGACCTCTGCGACGTAAAGCGAAGGTGGAATAATAACAACCTCAACGTCTTTATCAAGCGCTGAAAGCTGAACTTTCAATTCACTAATCAGCGACTTGGCAAAACCCGCTGACCCGTTCAACTTCCAGTTTGCTGCTACTATTTTACGTCGCATTATGAACCCATAATCCACGGGAGGCGGAACTATACAGCAGTCAATTCGAACAGACAACCGGATTCAGGCTGTTGAACCGGAAACCACTGCAGCAAGATCTTCAGCTACCCGGGCTATCAACGTCGCGTCCTGACCTTCAACCATAACCCGTATCAAAGGCTCGGTGCCGGAAGCTCGCAGCAGGATACGGCCTGTGCTTCCCAGCTCCCGCTCCGCAGCATTCACCGCATCGGCAATGTCTGACCGCGCGAGCGGATCAAAACGTTCGGAAATCCGCACATTGATCATGGTCTGTGGCAGTTTGGTCATAGTCTGACGCAACTCCCCCAGAGTTTTCCCGGAACGCCAGACAGCCAATAGCACCTGAAGAGCAGACACAATACCATCCCCCGTGGAGGTGGAGTCCCGAAGAACCAGATGCCCGGACCCTTCGCCACCAAGCAACCAGCCATTTTTGACTAACTGCTCCATAACATAGCGATCGCCCACTTTTGCACGCTCGAATGCGATACCCTGATCCTGCAGCGCAAGCTCAACCCCAAGATTGGTCATCAGTGTGCCCACGACTCCCCCTGACAGGGTGCCTGCAGCTTTACGCTGGGAGGCAATAACAAATAACAACTCATCACCGTCGACATACGAACCGTCCCGATCAACCATCAGAACACGGTCACCGTCGCCGTCAAATGCAATACCAAGATCGGCCTTTTTCTCCGCAACTGCTTGACGCAGCCCCTCCATATGCGTTGAGCCAACATTGAGATTGATGTTCAGACCATCCGGATCAGCACCTATAACCGACACCCTGGCCCCCAGCTCGCGGAATACTTTTGGCGCTACGTGGTAAGTGGCCCCATGTGCGCAATCGAGGACAATCTTCAGTCCCTCAAGAGTAAATTCGTTGGGTACGGTGCTTTTGCAAAACTCAATATAACGTCCCGGCGCATCATCAACCCGAAACGCTTTACCGAGCTCACCCGAGTCACAAACGACTATCGGCTCGGCCAGCCAACGCTCTATTTCAGACTCAAGATGATCATCCAGCTTGGTACCGGCAGCCGAGAAAAACTTGATACCATTATCATGATGCGGGTTATGAGAGGCGCTGATCACGATCCCTGCGGAGGCGCGAAACGTTCTTGTCAGGTAGGCGATAGCAGGCGTTGGCATAGGCCCCAGCAGTTTCACGTCAACGCCCGCGGCAGAAAGCCCGGACTCCAGGGCACTTTCAAACATATAACCGGACAACCGGGTATCCTTGCCGATCAATACACTGTTGCGCTGCCCGTCACGCTTGAAAGCCATCCCTGCGGCCCAACCCAGTTTGAGCATGAAGTCCGGGGTAATGGGAGCTTCACCAACCCGGCCTCGTATTCCGTCGGTCCCAAAGTATTTTCGTTCTGTCATTGACCCGCTACCTCCATAGCCGTGACGACCTTCACCGCATCCACAGTTTCCCTCACATCATGAGTACGAACGATGGATGCTCCTTTCATGGCCGCTATTGTCGCGGCTGCGAGACTTGCAGGCAACCGTTCCATCACATCTCTTCCGGTAATCTGCCCTAACATGCCTTTGCGCGAAAGCCCCACCAGAACAGGGTAACCCAAGGCCCGCATTTGCTCCATGGCAGCAAGCAACTCCAGATTGTGGTCGAGGTTTTTGCCAAACCCGAAGCCGGGATCCAACAGGATATGGTGCGCCAACACGCCAGCCTCTTCCGCCAGGCGAACACGGGACATTAAAAAACTGGCAACTTCACGGTTAACATTGTCATATTGCGGTTTGACCTGCATATCACGGGGCTGACCTTTCATATGCATCAAACATACCGGCACGCTGGCCTTGACCGCTGCTGCCAGAGCTCCATCCTGCTGCAAGGCGCGTACATCGTTGATAAGGCCCGCACCCAGGCGTACTGATTCAGCGATCACTTCAGGGCTGCTGGTATCTACCGAGATGATGGTGTCCAGCTCGGCTACAATCGCCTCCACCACTGGACAGACCCGGTCCAGCTCCTCCTGGACAGATATCGGCGCCGAGCCCGGTCGTGTGGACTCGCCGCCGACATCAATAAACGCGGCACCATCATTTACCATTCGCCGCGCCTGCACCAGAGCTGCATCACGCTGGTTGAAGCGGCCTCCATCGGAAAACGAATCCGGCGTTACGTTAAGAATGCCCATCACGTGGCACCGGGTAAGATCCAGTGAGCGTCCGGCGAATTTCATCAACATATCTCCCGCTTTTTTGGCTGGCCAAAAAGCAAAAAAACGCCGCCCATAACAAGGGCGGCGCTGATTAGACACTGTTACTATCAAACCCGGCAAGAGCACCATTGGGCACGCAGCAGCGAGATTGCTTAATGCTCTCCCGCTGGGCGACCAACGCCACCGGTTGGGTGGCCCTCGTCTGGAGCGCCGCCAGTTGCAGACTGGCCATCTGACCCTTCCACCGGAACACCACCACTGGGGCCGCTGTCATTCCAACCCTTGGGAGGACGCGGGGTGCGGCCTTCCATGATGTCGTCAATCTGCAATCTGTCGATGGTCTCGTACTTCATCAGGGCATTGGCCATGTCATCGAGCTTGTCCCTGTTATCAACCAGCAGCTGACGAGCTTTTGCATAACACTCCTCGATAATGCTTCGAATTTCCTCATCTATGAGCTGCGCGGTTTCTGGCGAATGACCTGCCTGGGCTTGCCCAGCTGATCGGCCAAGGAAAGGCTCCTCACTATCAGTGTCGTACTGCAACGGTCCAAGCTTTTCCGAAAGGCCCCAACGGGTGACCATATTGCGAGCAAGTTTAGTAGCCCGCTCAATGTCGTTGGAGGCACCGGTCGTTACACCGTCGAAACCGAGTGTCAGCTCTTCCGCCAGACGGCCACCAAACAAGCTGCAGATCTGACCGATCAGAAAGCGCTTGCTATGACTGTATTTGTCTTCCTCGGGCAGGAACATGGTGACACCCAAAGCCCGGCCGCGAGGAATGATGCTGACTTTGTAAACCGGATCGTGTTCGGGCATCAAGCGCCCGATAATGGCATGCCCGGACTCGTGGTACGCAGTGTTCAGCTTTTCTTTCTCGTTCATCACCATGGACTTGCGTTCCGCACCCATCATGATTTTGTCTTTTGCCAACTCCAGCTCTTCCATGGTGACCAGGCGCTGGTTACGACGGGCAGCGAACAAGGCTGCCTCGTTTATCAGGTTAGCCAGATCAGCCCCGGAGAAGCCGGGCGTACCCCGCGCGATCAGCGAAGGCTCGACACCATCTGCCAAAGGCACCTTTTTCATATGCACTTTCAGGATCTGCTCGCGGCCAAGGATGTCTGGCAGGCCGACCACGACCTGACGGTCAAACCGACCCGGGCGGAGCAATGCCGGATCAAGCACATCCGGCCGGTTGGTGGCTGCAATGACGATGACGCCTTCGTTGCCCTCAAAACCATCCATTTCGACCAGCAGCTGGTTCAGCGTTTGCTCACGCTCATCGTGACCACCGCCCATGCCAGCACCACGGTGACGACCTACCGCATCAATCTCATCGATAAAGATAATGCACGGGCTCTGCTTCTTCGCCTGCTCAAACATGTCCCGGACACGCGATGCACCCACGCCAACAAACATTTCGACGAAATCCGAACCTGATATAGAGAAAAAAGGAACCTTGGCTTCACCCGCAATTGCCTTTGCCAGCAAAGTCTTACCGGTACCGGGTGCGCCTACCATCAACACGCCTTTCGGAATACGGCCACCAAGACGCTGAAACTTGCTGGGATCACGAAGGAAATCGACGATCTCCTTGACGTCCTCTTTTGCTTCATCAACACCGGCGACGTCCGCGAAGGTCGTTTTGATCTGATCTTCGCTCATCAGGCGGGCTTTGCTCTTACCAAAGGACATCGGCCCTTTGCCACCGCCACCGCCTTGCATTTGCCGCATAAAGAATACGAACAGAGCGATGATGATCAATATCGGGAAGGCTGCAACCAAAAGCTGTGTCCAGATGCTCTGACGCTCCGGCTCTTTACCGACAATTTCAACGTCGTTCGCCAACAGATCATCCATCAACTTGTTGTCAGGTACCTGCGGCCGAATCGTCTCGAAGCGGCTGTTGTCGCCTGACGTGCCTTGAATTTTCAGGCCATCAATAGTGACTTGTCGCACCTGGCCCTGTTGGACCATCTGCACGAACTGCGAATAATTTACTTGCTGGCCGGTGGTTGTCGGTGTGAAATTCTGAAACACCATCAGCAGCACGGCGGCTATGATTAGCCATAAAACCAGATTTTTTGCCATATCGTTCAAGGATCGTCACCTGTGAATTGAAAGGTCGCGTTTCAGACAGACCTCTTTTGACACCTTACACTACTTATACGCCTGTCCACCAGAAACAGCCCATCCGTATCGGCTCCGAGGCGTGCGTCAGCCTTTGAAACCTTTGCAGACCTGATATATCTCCCGGGAACGCGCCCGGGACGAATCCGGCTTTCGACTTACCACGCTGCTGAACGACTGACGCATAGCCTTCAACAATATTTCGAAGCCCTCGCCCTGGAACACTTTGGCCACAAGCACCCCTCCGGGGGCAAGTACCTTTTGAGACATGTCCAGGGCCAGTTCAATCAACCCCATGGCTTTTGGGATGTCCACCGCAGCCATACCACTCATATTGGGTGCCATATCTGAAATTACAACGTCAGCGCGGCGATCTCCCAATAATTCCAGCAAAGAATCCAGCACCGACTGCTCTGTAAAGTCACCCTGAACAAAGCTCACGCCAGCGATTGGATCCATCGGCAGGATATCGCTGGCAATCACAGCTCCCTTATCGCCCACACGATCCACCGCCACTTGCGACCAGCCACCGGGGGCAGCACCCAAATCAACCACAATCTGGCCAGACCTGAACAGATGATCCTTCTCGTCCAGCTCTATGAGCTTGTAGCTGGCCCGAGAGCGATACCCGTCAGCTTGAGAACGTTTGACCCAGGTATCATCAAAATGTTCCTTCAGCCAGCGGTCGCTGGACTTTGAACGGGCCAAACTGCACCTCCTGCCGGCTATTTCTGAGTGAAAACCACCATAAGTGGTATCGACAATTTAACCACCGGCGGACTCTGATACAATCCTAATATTATACGGTTTTGGCGACCAGAATGTCGCCAGCGTTTTATCAATTACCTCCATCAAGAGATTGAATTATGAGCCTGTCGCCTGAACAGCGTCGCGAATACCGGGCGATTGCCCACAACCTGAAACCGGTCGTAATCATCGGCGACAAAGGCCTGACGGAGAACCTTCAGCAGGAACTTGAACGGGCTCTTAATGACCACGAATTAATCAAAGTG
>JBBQMX010000115.1:0-6331 GCA_038329375.1 Pseudomonadales bacterium
ATGGCCAAGGGCCATGGCCATATGACACTGACGGCCGACAATTATATTATTGAATTTTTATGCTGACCATATTTCCTTTATAAGGGCACGAGCATGCCAGTTAAACATTTCCTGACATTGAATGACCTGACCACCGATGAACTCGATCGGCTGCTGGGCCATGCTAGCAAACTCAAGCGTAGCTGGCGCGACGGCATGGTGCGGGATTCACTGAAGAACCGTGTTCTGGCAATGATTTTTGAGAAATCCTCCACTCGCACACGAGTGTCTTTCGAAGCAGGCATGACACAACTGGGAGGTGCCGCGCTGTTTCTGTCCCCCCGTGACACTCAGCTCGGACGTGGAGAACCCATTGAGGATTCTGCCAGGGTCGTTTCCAGCATGGCTGACGCGGTAATGATCAGGACATTTGAACACGAAACAGTGAGGCGGTTTGCATCAGTATCGAGCGCACCGGTCATTAACGCGCTGACTGACGACTTTCATCCCTGCCAGTTACTGGCCGACATGCAGACCTACCGAGAACATCGCGGCAGCATAAAGGGTGCCACGGTAACCTGGGTAGGCGATGGCAACAACATGTGCAACTCCTATATCAATGCCGCCCAACTGTTTGGTTTCAACCTCAACGTCGCCTGCCCCGAAGGCTACGAGCCAGACCAGGCAATACTGACAGAAGCTGGTAACCGGATAACTGTCTTCCACGATCCCGCCGAGGCTGCAAAAGGTGCCCACCTGCTGGTTACCGATGTATGGGCGTCAATGGGCCAGGAAGACGAACAGGCCGCCAGGGCCAGGACCTTCGCAAACTTTCAGATCAACGAGCAGCTAATGTCACTGGCCGCCAAAGACGCCCTCTTCATGCACTGTCTCCCCGCTCATCGTGGTGAGGAGATTTCCGCCAACATGCTGGAGCATCCTGGCTCGGTGGTGTGGGATGAAGCTGAGAACCGCCTTCATGCCCAGAAAGCACTGCTTGAGTTTCTTATTCTTGGGCAACTGGACTGAACCTGCAATGTCGACCACCAGCACCAAATCGGGAAGCACGAAAGATAAAGGCGAGAAAGGCACTTTGCCCACAGTATCTGGGGTTTCAGGCGAGGCAGCATCGTTGGTAAAGAATGACTGGCTGCTGACAGTCAACAACCTCTTTTGTGGCTATGGCGAAGAACCCGTTATAAAAGACGTCAGCTTTTCTCTCGGACAAGGCGACATCGGATGCCTGCTGGGGCCAAGTGGTTGCGGAAAAAGCACGATACTCAGGGCGCTGGCCGGATTTTTACCGATCAGCGCTGGAGATATCCGGCTCGAATCCTCTGTTATAAGCCTGCCCGGCAGGACCATGACACCGGAAAAGCGGCGGATTGGTATGGTATTTCAGGACTATGCGTTGTTCCCGCATCTGACCATCGCAGATAATATAGGCTTTGGGCTCAGGCACCAAAGCAAGCACGACCGCATCCAGAAAGTAGCCGGGCTGTTAGAACTGGTGCACCTACAGGACCTCGCCAGTCAGTACCCCCACGAGCTCTCCGGCGGGCAACAGCAGCGGGTTGCGCTCGCCCGAGCACTGGCACCAGAACCGACGCTTATTCTGCTTGATGAGCCCTTCTCGAGTCTTGACACCGACTTGCGCCGCCGGCTGAGCCTGGACGTTCGGGATATCCTGAAAACCCTGGGTATCGGCGCTATTCTGGTCACCCATGACCAGCAGGAAGCCTTTGCCATGTGTGACCAGGTGGCCGTGCTCAAAGACGGCCAGGTCCAGCAGTGGGACGTGCCTTACAATCTCTACCATGAGCCCACCAACCGTTTTGTGGCTGGCTTTGTTGGCCAGGGCGGATTTATACCGGGCACCGCACTGGGGCCTGACACTATCGAATCCGAGCTGGGCGTGATCCGGGGCAATCGGACCTACAGCTGGCCAGCGGGTACCCTGGTGGACATACTGATACGGCCCGACGATATTGTCCACGATCCGGATTCTAGCCTGCGACCCAAGGTAATTGAGAAGACCTTCGCTGGAACATCAACGCTTTATCGGTTCAAACTGTCGGAAGAAACCGAGTTCGAAGCACTGTTTCGCAGCCATCTCGATTTTTATCTGGGTGAGCATGTGCCCATACGAGTAGAGGCAGACCACCTTATCGCATTCGCCCGGTCAAACTGACAGCAGCAGAGATACAATAAGCCGGAATACAGAGGTGGGTAAACAAAAAAAGAGGGCCTGAAAAACCGGCCCTCAAATGACGAATGAAACAAGGAAAGTCCGTAAGAACTACAACCTCAAAAGTCATCCCTTACGAAACCAAGTATCAGCCAGTTTGCCCGGACGATCAGTGTGGATTGTGTTGTGACTTTGTTACATCGCGTCAGTGGCTGGGAGGCTCATCACGTTCATGAGCCTTTTTGCGGGGCCAGACCAGACTGAATTTAGCACCACCCAGCTCACTACTACGGATCACAAATGCCTGGCCACCGTGCCAGTACAAGATCCGCCGCACGATAGAAAGCCCCAGACCGTAGCCACCGGACGTTCTGGTACGACTGTCATCCAGGCGCGCGAACGCGGTAAATATCTTCTCCCAGTCCTCTTCGGGGATGCCCAAGCCGTCATCCTCAACATCTACCCGGCAGGTATGTTCGTCCAGCTGGCAGGTAACACGTACCTGGCCATTGGCATAGCGTGCGGCATTTCCCACCAGATTCTGGATCGCCCGGTGAAGATAGCGCGGCTCAACATCCGATAGCGCCCAGAGCTCTCCTTCTGCCGGGATTACAGCGTCAATGTCAACCTTGGTGTGAATAAGCCTTTGTTCGCTTACCACCTGATGAACGATATCGGTAACCGAGGACTCTTGCAGCACAAAAACAGGGCCACCCTGCTCCAGTCTTGCGTAGGTGAGAATTTCATCAATCAGTTCATCCAGCTCCTGAATATCTCCATCTATTCCATCCAGCTGCTTTTGGAGATCAGTCGCGTTGTCACAGTCTTCTATCATCTGCACGCCGAAACGTATCCTGGCAACCGGCGTTCGTAATTCGTGTGACACCGCGTGAATCATCTCCCGCTGCACACCGACAAGACGCTGGATGTGCACCGCCATGCTGTTGAAAGCTGTCGCCAGACGCAAAACCAACTGGCTTTCACCGGCCACCACTCTCGCGTCCATTTCACCCCGGGCAATTCGGACCGCTACCGATTCCACCGCTCGCAGGTTATGATCCACACCCCGCAGCAGAAGCAGCAAGGCGCCAGCCAAAGCACCGCCTGCCACCACCACAAGTAGCAGCATGACCGGCCAGGCCCAGGGATTGAACGGTGCAGCCATTTCCAGGCGCGCAAGAGTACCGTCATCGAGGCGTATCAGCACTTCTGCAGCGCCGTATCGGCTGGCCTGATAGTATGACAGACCCCGCTCTGAAACCCGCTCCAGAACATCATTTTCCGGCAGCGACTCAACCTCGGAAAGCAACGTCAAGTGCACGGAAAATGCATTCGAGAGTCTCTCAATAGCGGCATCGCGCTGTTGCGGTAACAAGGCGCTGAGATGCCCCCGCACAATAAGCGCCGTGGCCTCGGCAACATCCCTGTAAATATCGCGGAACGTTATTTTGAGGACATCGGCGCCCGCATCCTGGACCAGCACTTCAGGGCCGAGTGAGCTGGCCAGGGTCACGATCTGACCGTAGGCCAGTCGCTCCTGAATAACCGGCGTCAGAACATCCGGGCTGATTACCCGGAAATCGTAAAATGACTGGAGCCATTCATAATGCTCTGCCGGGGCCGGAACAGAAGTCAGCCAACGCATCATCGGTTCGGGAAAACGCTCTTGCCATGACTGGTTGCGAACCGAGTTCACCCCCCAAAACAAGACGAGACAACAAATAAGTACCAGTGCGGTGAAAACTATCAGGAAGGTGTAGAGTTTCAGAAAGAACTTCGGAGGCATCGGACACTACCGTGGTAATGGAGGCGGGCTCAGGCCTTGCGGCCCGGACCCGGAGATCGCTTGTCAGGCTTCCTTTACGAAAAGGTAGCCCTTGCTACGGACGGTCTTGATTCGACGCGGATGCACAGGATCATCCCCGATTTTGGGTCTTATGCGAGAGACTCGCACATCGATAGAACGATCCTGACCATCGTACTCGATACCCCTCAGGGCCGTGAATATCTCTTCTCGGCTGAGCACCCTGCCTGCGCTGCTGGCCAGCAACCAGAGCAAGTCAAATTCAGCGCTGGTGAGGTCGATACTGACATCATTCAGCCAGGCCTCACGCATCGCACGGTCGACCACCAGATCATTGAACTGAAGTCGGACGGGTTCATCAACGCTTTCAGGCTCTTTCGCCGCCGCATTCTCACTAACCCGGCGCAACAGGGCCCGGATACGTGCCAGCAGGACCCTGGGCTTAACCGGTTTACCAACATAATCATCGGCGCCCATTTCAAGACCAAGCACTTGATCAAGATCATCAGTCCGGGCCGTCAGCATAATAATCGGCCCCGGGAAAAATGGCCGAACTCTGCGGCAGATGGATAATCCGTCTTCTCCGGGCAACATCAGATCGAGAACCACAAGATCGGGCTGATCGTTCTTGATGCGCTCCACTGCCCGGCCACCGTGGCTTTCAAGAGTCACTGTGAGCCCGTTGCTCTCCAGATACTCCCGCGTCAAATCTGCCAGTCGCTCATCGTCCTCGACGATGAGAATTCGCCAACCTTCGTTATTTGTCTGTTCCACGCCGTCCATCTCTGATCTTGTTTCCACGTTGCAGGCCACCACCCTCGCGATGGACCCGGCCCTTTACCCGAGCCTACCGGCGCTTGCCAAGCACCGTACTCCACTACCCGGCATCTCACTGAAACCGCTGACACACCTAAGCGCCTGAAAATGCTGTGCGTCCGGGCGACGATACAGGCAACGCCCGGTAACAGCAATTATACATGCTGTTCAGAAATATACAGGGAACGGGCGTTCCGTTACACCCCGTGACATGCCTAAAGATAGTTGGCTTATCACCAGTTGTCATGGACTCGTCACCTTAACTTCACTGGGATGTCACAGCGGCTTCATAGGCTTGTCTGAAAATGGACATAAAGAGAAATAGCCATGACCGCACAAATTGCTCGCGCTGCCCGCACTTCCCGCCGACTGGTCACTTCGATTACTCGTAACCCCGTCCATATTGAAGCCGCCCAGCGCTTGCGGTATGAGGTGTTCTCTGAGGAGTACGGATCAAATCTTGGTGCTTCAGTGCCCGGCATTGATGCAGATCGGTTTGACGATATCTGCGATCACCTGATGGTGCGAGATGAAACCACTGATCAATTAGTCGCCACTACCCGGATACTTCACCAAAAACATGCGCAGGAAGCCGGTGGATTCTATTCCGAGGGTGAGTTTGATCTTACCCAACTGTATGCTTTACCCGGCACCCTTGCCGAACTGGGACGAACGTGCGTGCATCCGGCTTATCGCAACGGCGGCACCATTACCCTGCTCTGGTCGGCAGTAGCGGAGTACCTGGTGAGTCAAAAAGTCGATTATCTGATCGGATGTGCCAGCATCGGCATGTCGGACGGCGGCCTGAAAGCCTGGCGCATTGCCCGCTACCTGCAGCGCGAATACCTGACCGAAGAACGCTGCCGGGTTTTCCCTGTGCGCGAATTACCCCATCTGACACACTCCATTAACGAAGAGCGGTCAGTTGCCGTTCCCGCCCTTATCAAGGCCTACATGCGACTGGGCGCCAGAGTGTGCGGAGAACCCTGCTGGGACCCTGAATTCCGCTGCGCAGACCTGCTTGTGCTGCTTGAGGTGTCGCAACTGTCAGACCGCTACAACCGACACTTCATAAAGCAAAATCAAACAGTCGGCGAGTAACAACCATAGGGAGTGCCAAACATGATGCCCGTTATTCGTCTGACCAGCAGGCTCACCCTGTTCATACTGTTTCTTCTGCTTACGGCTGCTATCGCCGTTGGTGTAAGGATGATGGAGAAGATCAGCGGTAAAGCCGTTAACCGCACGCCCTGGGCGCGCTTCTGTTTTGGCGGGGCGGCTCGCTGCCTCGGGTTTCGGGTCCGGCATCAGGGTCGTGTTGCGAACGGACCGGTATTATTCGTCAGCAACCATATTTCATGGTCTGACATTCCCATATTGGGGGGTACCGCTCCGCTCCGGTTTCTGTCCAAGGCGGAGGTCGCCCGGTGGCCGATCATTGGCTGGCTGGCGGTTCAGGCTGGCACCCTGTTTATCCAACGAGGGGGTGGTAGCACGAACCAAAGCCGCACAGAGATCAGCAGCGCGTTGGAAGCTGGCCAGTC
>JBBQMX010000116.1:0-6300 GCA_038329375.1 Pseudomonadales bacterium
TATCGCTTTTTGCACGACCAAACAGCAGTGCGACGAGATTGAAGCCGCTCTGAACGGGCGAGGTTTCAGTTCGCTGGCGCTGCACGGTGATCTGGATCAAAGAGATCGCGACGCGGTTCTGGCCCGTTTCGCCAACCAGAGCTGTGCCGTACTCCTTGCCACGGATGTGGCGGCCCGGGGTCTCGATATTAAATCATTGCCACTGGTGGTCAATGTGGAGCCTGCTCGTGACTCTGAGATTCATACTCACCGCGTTGGTCGGACCGGTCGGGCAGGTGAGAAGGGCGTCGCAGTGACATTCTGCACACCTTCTCAGGGGCACCGGGTGTCGCGGCTTGAAGCCATTGCCGGACAGTCACTTGCGTGGGGCGACACCCCGGCGCTGCTGGCAACACCGGATCGCCCGGTCGAGCCTGCACGTCGAACACTTTGTATCGCGGGCGGGCGCAAAGACAAGGTTCGCCCGGGCGATGTGCTTGGTGCTTTGACCGGGGAGGCAGGACTTGCCGGATCGGCGATAGGTAAAATCGATCTTTTTGAGTTTCAATGTTACGTCGCGGTAAATCGGGACATTGCCCATAAAGCGCTGAAGCGTCTCGAAGCTGGCAAGATAAAAGGAAGGAAATTCAGGGTCCGGATGGTGTAACGGAACACTTGGTCGGGGTTAAGGAGGTGTATAAAAATGCACAGTCGGTGTCCTGAACTGCGCATTATGTAATTTGATTTGGTTGCTCATAAATCGGTAAAACGGTAAATTACGCAGGATTTTGCCCCCCGATTATGATGGAGTTTCGCATTTCAGGCCTGTCAGGTCGGGGAGAATCGAACAACTTTCACAGGTAGCCCATTTATGAATGAGCTGATGTCACAAGCCATCGAACTGATGGTCGCAGGCATGGGGTTTGTTTTTGTATTCCTCATAATCCTTGTGTTTGCCACTTTGCTCATGTCAAAGATCATTATCCGGTATTCAGCGCCGGAGCCGGCGATCCCGGCACGCTCATCACGTGCAAAAAAACCAGTCCGTTCACCGGTTGACCCCGGTACGGCTGAAGCCATCAAAAAGGCAATTGCACAATACCGGTCGCGCCACAAGAAGTGATCCGGCACACGAATTAGAACCTTTTAACAGAAGGCTGACACGATGACAGACATAAAGAAGCCGCTGGGGATTACGGACGTTATATTGCGTGACGCTCACCAGTCCATCCTGGCAACCCGCATGCGCCTTGACGATATGTTGCCTATCGCCGAGAAACTCGACAAGGTCGGTTTCTGGTCTTTGGAATCCTGGGGTGGAGCGACGTTTGACTCTTGCATCCGCTATTTGGGCGAAGATCCCTGGGATCGCATTCGTCAGTTGAAAAAAGCGATGCCAAACACGCCACAGCAAATGTTGCTGCGCGGACAGAACCTGCTGGGCTACCGCCATTATGCAGACGATGTTGTCGAGCGGTTCGTGGACCGCGCCGCTGAGAATGGCGTAGATGTGTTCCGCATTTTTGATGCGATGAACGATCCCCGCAACCTCGATACCGCCATCAAGGCAGTTCGCAAGACCGGCAAGCATGCACAAGGTACCATTTCCTACACCACCAGCCCGGTTCACACTATTGGGATGTGGGTAGAACTGGCCAGGGAAATTGAATCCATGGGTGCCGACTCGATTGCCATCAAGGATATGGCGGGTCTGCTAAAGCCCTATGTGGCTTTTGATCTTGTTACGCGGCTGAAGAAAGAGCTGAAAGTACCTATTCACATGCAGTGTCATGCCACCACCGGCATGTCTACTGCGACCGCGTTGAAAGCGGCTGAAGCAGGCATTGATAACGTTGATACAGCCATTTCTTCCATGAGTATGACCTATGGACATTCACCCACGGAAGCGGTGGTTGCCATTCTGGAAGGAACGGATCGGGATACCGGGCTTGATCTCAACCTGCTGGAAGAGATTGCCGGTTATTTTCGTGAAGTGCGCAAGAAGTACGCGAAATTCGAAGGCAGCCTGAAAGGTGTGGATTCGCGTATTTTGATCGCCCAGGTTCCGGGCGGCATGCTGACCAATATGGAAAGCCAGCTGCGTGAGCAGAACGCCGGCGACAAGTTTGACGAAGTACTGGCAGAAATTCCGAAGGTTCGGGAAGACCTCGGTTTCATTCCGCTGGTGACTCCGACCTCCCAGATTGTTGGCACCCAGGCGGTGCTGAATGTGTTGACGGGTGAGCGTTACAAGTCAATCTCCAAGGAAACCGCTGCGATTCTGAAAGGTGAATACGGCTCAGCTCCTGCGCCTTTCAATAAAGAGTTGCAGGACCGTGTGCTTGACGGCAAAGAGGCGATCACCTGTCGCCCGGCTGATCTGATCAAGCCGGAAATGGACAGGTTGACAGACGAGCTCACGAAACTGGCGAAAGAGAAAGAAATCAAGCTTGCGGATGAGCAAGTGGACGATGTGCTGACTTATGCATTGTTTCCGCAGATTGGTCTGAAATTCCTTGAAAATCGGGGCAATCCGGACGCATTTGAGCCGGTTCCGACAGCGGAGGACACCATCGCTGGTGCTGCACCGGCCAAAAAAGGCGGCCCTGAGACCTACACCGTTACCGTCGACAACAAAGACTATGTCGTGGCAGTAACCGAGGGCGGTGAAATCAGTCAGATTGAGCCCAAAAACGGCGCTACTGAAAGCGCGCCAGCTACGTCAGCGCCAGCCGCGGGTGAAGGTGAACCTGTTCCGGCACCGCTGGGGGGCAATATCTTCAAAATTCTGGTTTCACCGGGTGATCCCGTTGAAGAGGGCGATGTGCTGATTATTCTCGAGGCCATGAAAATGGAGACCGAGATCCGCGCACCGAAGGCCGGCACGATCGGCGAAATCTTCATCAAGGTCGGTGATGCCGTCGCTGTTGATGATGAAATGCTGACAATCGCATAAGGGCCAGCATTCCATGGATAAATTACTGACACTCTGGACGGGCAGTGGTCTGTTCAATATTGAAATCGGCCAGGTCTTTATGATTCTGGTCTGTCTTTTGCTCCTGTTTCTTGCTATTCGGAAGGGGTTTGAGCCATTACTGCTGGTGCCGATTGGTTTTGGTGGCATTCTGGCGAATATTCCGGAGGCTGGCCTGGCGCTGTCTGCGGCTGAAAACGCCATTCATTTCGCCAAGCCTGAAGTCTTGGCAGCATTTGCGGGCATTCTTGAAGTGCCCTTTGAGGTTGGTCAGGCGATAACGCCGGAGGTGACGGAAGCCTTCAAGGAAGCCTATAAGGATTCTGGCGCAAGCGTTGTAAGCGCGGTCAATCTCACAGCCCAGAACTTCGGTTATGGCAATGGCATGCTATACAACTTCTACACAGTCGTTATTGGTAGCACCGTTGGGCCGCTGTTGATCTTCATGGGCGTTGGTGCCATGACGGACTTTGGCCCACTGCTGGCGAACCCGAAAACCATGCTGTTGGGTGCGGCTGCTCAGTTTGGTATTTTTGGTACCGTGCTTGGCGCAGCCCTACTGGACTGGACGGGTGTACTGGACTTCACCATTCTGGAAGCAGCTGCTATCGGTATTATTGGTGGTGCAGACGGCCCGACGTCCATCTACGTGTCGAGTGTTCTGGCCCCCCATCTGTTGGGTGCAATTGCTGTGTCTGCCTACGCGTACATGGCTTTGGTGCCGATGATTCAGCCGCCCATCATGCGTGCGCTGACGTCAAAGAAAGAACGGGCGATCAAAATGTCGCAGCTCCGCCCGGTCAGCAAGAAAGAAAAAATTGTCTTTCCGCTGGTGGTGCTTATCGCGGTTGTTTTGTTTCTGCCGGATGCGGCACCACTGCTGGGTATGTTCTGCTTTGGTAACCTGATGCGTGAGTGCGGTGTTGTGGAGCGTCTGAGTGATACCGCCCAGAACGCATTGATTAACATCGTCACTATTTTCCTGGGGTTGTCTGTTGGCTCCAAGCTAATGGCGAGCAGCTTCCTGGATGCGCAGACGCTGGGTATTCTGGCGTTGGGTATGATCGCTTTTGCTGTCGGTACGGCTGCTGGTGTGCTGATGGCCAAGCTGATGAATGCCTTTACCAAGGAGCCTATCAATCCGTTGATCGGTTCTGCCGGTGTTTCGGCTGTGCCAATGGCGGCGCGGGTATCCAACAAGGTCGGTCTGGAGGCCAACCCCCAGAACTTCCTGCTGATGCACGCCATGGGGCCAAACGTGGCCGGTGTTATCGGTTCTGCAGTTGCCGCGGGTGTGATGATCAAGCTATTGGGATGATATTAGCCTGATCGCTTTCTAAGGCCCTGTCTGGTTTTTGCCGGATGGGGTTTTTTATGAGTGTGCCTTTAATGAAAATCTCTTGAAGGCACCTTCATGGTTTGAATCAGGTGGCTCAGATCCGACAGCTTGCCAGCCATAACATGGGCAATATTGCCTTCCCGCTCTAGAATGCCTTTCACATGCATCAGGCGAGCCGTCAGTAAGGGCTGGCGTTGGCGGCGGGCCGTATCAAGCCAGACCACCACGTTAATGTTGCCGGTTTCGTCTTCCAGAGTCACAAAGGTGACACCTGAGGCTGATCCCGGTCGCTGTCGGCCAGTAACCAGGCCGACTACCTGAACCGGGCGGCCCGGCTCAGCGGTCAGTAATTCCTGGCTATTCATGCATTGGCGAAAGTGCCCCTGCTCTCTGAGTATCGCAACCGGATGTCGGCCCAGGGTCAGGCCCTGGGTTGCATAATCTTCAAGGGTGTCCTGGCCTTCGCTGGGTTTGCGCAACGTTACCTGATCGCCTTCAGGGTAGCTACTTGCGGCTTCGCCCATAAACAATGCTGCCGGTGAGGTTTGCCCGAGTAATTGCCAGTACGCCTGGCGTCGGTTATCACTGACATCAGACAAGGCGTTAGCCGCTGCAAGGATCTCCATTTCGTGCTGGTTAAGCCCGGTGGTTTGTCTGAAATGGGTGATATTCTTATAGCCACCTTTCGGACGAAGGTCGACTACTTTTTGTCCCGCCTGTTTTGACAGCCCCCGAATCAGGCGCAGGCCGAGGCGCAAGGTTTGATGCTGGTTCTCCAGGGTATGATCCCATTGGCTGATGTTGATATTCGGCGCTAGCACCTCAACATTATGGCGCCTGGCATCCTGTACCAGCTGCGAGGGTGAGTAAAAGCCCATGGGTTGGCTGTTCAACAGACCACAATAAAAAGCTGGAGGATAATGGTGTTTGATCCAGGCGGAAACGTAGACCAGCAACGCAAAACTGGCGGCGTGGGATTCGGGAAAACCATAGCCACCGAAACCGCAGATTTGCGTGTAAAGCCGTTCGGCAAAGTCATTATCATGGCCTCTTTCGAGCATGCCCTGAATCAGTTTGTCCCGAAAGGGCGACATATCCCCATGAACTTTCCAGGCCGCCATAGCCCGGCGCAACAGGTCCGCTTCACCAGCACTGAACCCGGCCGCAACCATGGCCAGTTTGATGACCTGCTCCTGGAAAATCGGAACACCGAGAGTGCGCTCAAGAACGCTTCGAATAGCTTCGCTGGGGTAGTTGACCGGCTCCAGGCCATGCCTTCGGCGCAAATAGGGGTGCACCATATCGCCCTGAATGGGCCCCGGCCGCACGATTGCAACCTCAATCACCAGGTCGTAATAGGTTTCGGGTTTCAGGCGCGGTAGCATATTGATCTGGGCCCGGGATTCGACCTGAAATACCCCAACACTATCACCTGCCTGCAACATGGCGTAGACCGCAAGGTCTTCTGTAGGAATATCCTGCATACCAATGTGTTGGCCCTTTTCAGCACTGATCAGCTCAAGTGCTTTACGGATGGCGGACAGTATACCCAGGGCCAGCACATCGACTTTCATTAACCCCAGACTTTCCAGATCATCCTTGTCCCACTGGATAACGGTGCGGTCTTCCATAGCGGCGTTTTCCACCGGGACCAATTCGGCGAGTGGGCCGGCACTGATAACGAAACCACCGACGTGCTGGGACAGATGCCGGGGAAACCCCAATAAGGTATTCACCAGGGTAAAAAACTGATTCGCCACCCGGGCATTGCGGGTCAACTTCTTGTCGAGTATTTGCTGACGCCAGTCGGTCTCACGATCACGCCAGTCAATACCATTCAATAACTGCTCAATCAGTACAGGATCAAAGCCCAGTGCTTTACCAACGTCCCGGATAGCGCTGCGTGGGCGATAACGTATGACCGTGGCAGCCAAAGCCGCGCGTTCACGGGAGTAGCGGCGATAAATATACTGAATAACTTCTTCCCGGCGCTCATGTTCGAAATCGA
>JBBQMX010000117.1:0-6258 GCA_038329375.1 Pseudomonadales bacterium
GAGCTTCATCAACACGATGTCGCGGATCATCTCATCCGGCAACCGGGTGTGAACACGAAGAGGAAAAGCCACATTTTCGAAGACGCTGATATCGGTAAACAGGGCGCCGCTCTGAAACAGCATGCCCATGTTCTCACGAAGATCGTAGAGCGCCTTGCGACCAAGGGTCGAGACATCATGGCCTGCAACGGTGACCTTGCCCGATGAAGGTTTTAACTGGCCACCAATCAATTTGAGCAAAGTCGTTTTGCCAGTGCCGCTAGGGCCCATAATGGCAGTGATCAAGCCGCTGGGGATATCAAGCGTGACCCCATCAAAGATTCTGTGCTCGCCACGGGAAAAACAAACGTTGTCGAAGTTTATGTAGGCAGAGGAAGCCATAATGTATCCAGTTGGCCCGGGAAACTCCGCATTGAGCCAGACGCTGGCGGAGCGGTGGTGATTGATCTGCGGCTCTCAATGAGCGGTACATTATGATAACTTTCACCCGAGCTCAATGACCGATCCCCAAAATATCCCGTTTGCAACGATCAGTTCACCTGAACGACCAGCCTCCCTGAGGTTTCTGGTGTGGCGCAACCAATCCGGCGCGGAAGACGTGTTTGAAATACCGGAAGAAGGCCATAACTTATCGGGCCGTGAGGCTGTCCTTCACTTCCTGAGCGGCCTGGTGATTCTGATTGCCAGTGCCCGGCTGTTAGTTTGGGGTGCGTCAGAACTGGCCATTGGTCTGGGCATTGACGAGCTGATCGTTGGGCTGACCATTGTCGCAATCGGCACCAGCCTGCCGGAACTTGCAGCTTCCCTGTCTGCTGCATTAAAAGGACAACCGGATATGGCATTGGGTAACATTGTCGGTTCAAACCTGTTTAACCTGCTGGCGGTACTTGCCATTCCGGCCCTGTTAGGCCCCATGGACCTGTCGGCCGACATAATCCTGAGAGATTACGGCACCATGGCCGCGCTGACCGTGCTGCTCGGCGTCTTCGCCTACAGCATGCAACAAAAGGGAAAACTGGCCAGACTCGAGGGTGGTATACTGCTGGCCATCTATGCCGGCTACATCACATGGCTGGTTGTCTCCATAGCCTGACACCCGGTATTTACGAAGTGCCCGGTATTTGCCATTGTTCATTTAACGACGCATTAGATCAGGACCGGTATGAACCAGCGCTACATTGAATTCGCCCTCAAGACCATCACCATCGAACGGGACGCCATTGACGCATTAAAGACCCGGATCAATGAGGACTTCGTTCGTGCTTGTGACACCATCATGGCGTGCAAGGGGCGCGTGGTCGTCACCGGCATGGGCAAGTCCGGCCATATTGGCCACAAAATCGCGTCAACCCTCGCCAGTACCGGAACACCTTCGTTCTTCGTGCATCCCGGGGAAGCGAGTCATGGCGACCTCGGTATGATCACCAGCCAGGACGTGGTTCTGGCCATCTCGAACTCCGGCAATACATCCGAAGTGCTGACCATATTGCCCCTCATTAAACGCATGGGGGCTCCGTTGATCAGCATGACCGGTAACAGTGAGTCCATCCTGGCCCGTGAAGCGGTCGCGAACCTGGATGTCAGCGTTGCTCTGGAAGCCTGCCCACTGGGGCTGGCACCGACCTCAAGTACAACGGCGACTCTGGTAATGGGGGATGCACTGGCAGTGGCCTTGCTGGAGGCCCGCGGGTTCAGTGCTGAGGATTTTGCTTTCTCTCACCCCGGAGGGACACTGGGGCGCCGCCTGCTGCTGAGGGTTTCCGACATCATGCATACGGGTGACCGCATCCCGAAAGTCTCACCTCAGACGACCCTGGGCAGGGCCCTGCTCGAAATTTCGCAAAAAGGCCTGGGCATGACCATCATTGTCGATGACTCAGGCCATATGCTGGGGCTTTTCACAGACGGTGATTTGCGACGAACGCTGGACCGTGCCATTGACATCCACAACACCCCGATAGCCGATGTAATGACCCGCAACGGCAAGACTATCCACGATGACCAGCTTGCCGCTGAAGCGCTGAACATTATGGAAGAGTTAAAAATCAACGCACTGCCGGTTATCAACCGTCGTGGCGAGCTGACCGGGGCTATCAATATGCATGACCTGCTCAGGGCGGGGGTTATCTGATGTCGCTTTCCATACCCCCTGATTCCGTGCCCACTGATATAGGCCGGAGAGCAGCCGGCATACGCTTGTTGGTGTTGGATGTTGACGGCATCATGAGCAATGGCCAGTTACTGTTCAGTGCGCATGGCGACGAGCTCAAGGCCTTTAATATACTGGATGGTCTGGGCATTAAACAGTTGATGGCTGGTGGACTGGACGTAGCCATCATCACCGGGCGCAGCTCTGCGCTGACCGCAAAACGGGCCAGCGACCTTGGTATACAACATCTGCTTCAGGGCCGGGAAGACAAACTGGAAGCGCTTACTGAACTCGCCGCTAAACTCGAACGCACTGCGGATGAGATAGCGTATATGGGTGATGACCTGCCCGACCTGGCTGCTATTCAGTTTGCCGGTCTCGGCGTTACCGTGCCAAACGGGCACTGGTTTGTCCGTCAGCACGCAGACTATTGCACCACAGCCAGCGGAGGCACCGGCGCCGTGCGGGAGCTCAGTGACCTGATTCTCGCCAGCCAGAACCGCCTCGACGGCATGCTCGCTGATTACCTGCTGGGCGACAATCTGAAGAGCGCCCAATGACCATCACCGGCCTGTTCTCTCACCGCCTGACGAGGATGGCGGCCTTGGCTGGCACCGCACTCGCGCTCGCATCCCTGCTCTGGCAAAGTGAAGAAAACCGTGAGCCGAACACCGCTCTGGAGCTCCGGGGGCCCACCGAGCCAGATGGCTTTGTGGTGAACGGCCGTTATCGCTCTTTTGACCAGAATGGCCAGCTCGAGACCGTTGTTTACAGCCCTCGGATCGAGCAGTTCGAAGCCAGCAATCTGGCTACCATGCTGCTGCCTGACGCCACGCTCCATGATCCCGAATCCGCCACTACCTGGAGACTGACAGCGAATCGGGGGGATCTTCGTAAAGACCAGGACATTATCGATCTGGAAGGTGATGTATTGGTGCGTAGACCGTTGCCAAACGGCGAGGTAGCAACCCTTGAAGCAGAACAACTGACTCTGGATAACAAACAGCGTACCGTATATACCGACACACCCGTAGTGCTGACGGAGGCTCATGGCGTAACGCGAGCCACCGGCATGAAGGGCTGGATCGACGAACAGGTTCTGGAGCTTCAATCACAGGTTAAGGGACACTATGACACGCCCCCATCAAACTGAAGTATCTTCTAGCCAGCGCAGCTTCCTCAAGCTGGCGGTGCTGGCTTCAAGCGCAGCGGCACTTTGGCTGATAACGGCCCCGGCAGTAGCCTTTGATCTGAACTCTGATACCCCGATATCGGTCAGTGCCGATAGTGCCCGACTGGATGACAGCAAAGGCGAAGCAACCTACACCGGCGATGTGGTGGTGACTCAGGACCAGACCCGTCTGACCGCAGACCGGGTGATGTTATTCCAAAACCAGCAAGGTGTGCAGCGGATTGAAGCGTTCGGAACCCCGGCCCGTTACAAGCATCCCGCAATGGGCGACCAGGCCGGGACCGACGCACAATCTCTCAAGATCACCTATACCGCCAAAGACAGTCAGCTCACCCTCGAGCAGGAAGCCGTTATTGAACAGGCCGGCAACGTGTTCCGGGGTGACCGTATCGAGTATGACACTGTGGCCCGGATAGTGACTGCTGAAGGCAGCCAACGGGATGGCGAGCCACAGGGGCGGGTGGAAATGATCATACAGCCCCGCAGCGGCAACATTAATCCAGCAGCTTCGTCAGACTCCTCCTCGACCGGGGACAATCCCTGATGGCTGTATTGAGAGCGAGCAACCTGGCGAAAAGCTATAAACAGAAGAAAGTCGTTATCGACGTATCCCTCGAAATCCATAGCGGTGAAATTGTTGGCCTGTTGGGCCCCAACGGCGCTGGCAAGACCACCTGTTTCTATATGATTGTAGGGCTGGTGCCCGCAGACAAAGGCCGGGTTTCCATCGATGCCGAGGACATAACACCATTACCGATGCACGGTCGCGCCAGAAAAGGCATTGGTTACTTGCCTCAAGAGGCCTCCGTCTTCCGTAAGCTCTCGGTGCGAGACAACATTATGGCGATTCTGGAAACCCGCAAGGCGCTCAACAAGGCCCGGCGGGAAGAAAAGCTGGAATCGCTGCTGGAAGAATTTCACATTGCCCATCTTCGTGACAGCCTGGGTATGGCATTGTCGGGGGGCGAGCGACGGCGGGTAGAAATTGCCAGAGCACTGGCAATGGAACCGGCGTTCATTTTGCTCGATGAGCCCTTCGCGGGGGTAGATCCGATTTCTGTCAGTGACATTAAACAGATCATCCGGCATCTCCGCGACAAAGGCATCGGCGTACTGATTACTGACCACAATGTGCGGGAAACGCTGGATATCTGTGAAAACGCCTACATCGTTAGCGGCGGCCACATTATCGCCTCGGGACATTCTGATGAAATTCTGGCCAATCAACAGGTCAAGGAAGTGTATCTGGGCAATGAATTCAGGCTTTAGTTATCAGTCGGCAGGAACAGATGAATTGTCTTGCACCCCATCATGCAAGTACACTTCGGCAGAGAAATTGCTTGTATAGCCAAGTGGCCAGCAGGTAACACTTTTTTTCATTGTCGCAGCACCGGACATCAACGGGTGACGGAACTCAAACCATGGTAATGAAAGCCTCACTGCAGTTAAAGCTGGGCCAAAGTCTGACCATGACGCCCCAGCTGCAACAGGCAATCCGGCTTCTTCAGTTGTCTACCCTGGACCTTCAGCAGGAGATTCAGCAGGCGCTTGAATCCAACCCGATGCTGGAAACACCTGAAGAAGAAGAACTGGCGGAAACCCAGCAGGAAAACGGTCTCGACCAGAACGACTCCAGCGCTGAACATTCCGATCCGGAACCGGCGGAGACTACCTGGGATGAAGTCGAAAGCGGTCCGGACTGGGCCAGCGAAACAGAGATTCCCAGTGACATACCGGACGACTTGCCCGTCGACACCGCCTGGGATGACATCTACCAGTCAGCACCTGCCTCGTCGGCCCGCGATGACGACGAAAACGATCACGATTTTGAAACCCGCAATTCACCCACCGAAACTCTGCAGGATCATCTTGAATGGCAGCTTAATCTGACGCCGCTCAGCGATCGGGACCGGGCGATTGCCTACGCCCTGCTGGACTCTGTGGACGAACGCGGGTATCTGACCTCCAGTATTGAGGAGATTTACTCGGGACTGGCGGATGAATCCGAGGAAGACCCACTCGAACTCGACGAAGTAGAGGCGGTACTGCATCGCCTTCAGCATTTTGACCCTGCGGGGGTTTTCTGCCGCAATCTGCAGGAGTGCCTGCTCATCCAGCTTCAGCAGATGCCCCCTGAGACGCCCTGGTTACCCCAGGCCCGGCTTGTCATTACCCACTATATCAATCTGCTTGGTAACCGTGATTACGCCCAGCTTCTGCGCCGCAGCCGGCTTAAGGAAGATCAGCTGAAATCGGTACTTGCGCTGATCACCGGGCTGAATCCCCGCCCTGGCGACTCTGTAGATCGCGCTGAGCCAGACTACGTTATACCGGACGTGATTGTTCGCAAAGTGAGCGATCGTTGGCGGGTAGAGCTCAATCCTGACATTGCTCCGCGCATTCGTGTAAATGCCAGCTATGCTTCACTTATAAAGCGCGCCGACAGCAGTGCCGACAATACCTACATGCGGGATCAATTGCAGGAAGCCAAATGGTTCATTAAGAGCCTGCAAAGTCGTAATGAAACCCTGTTAAAGGTTGCAACGAGGATTGTAGAGCATCAGCAGGGCTTTCTGGACCAGGGGGAGGAAGCCATGAAGCCGCTGATATTGTCTGACATCGCCCAGGCAGTTGAGATGCACGAGTCGACGATTTCACGGGTAACCACCCAGAAATACATGCACACACCCAGGGGCATCTTTGAGCTCAAGTATTTTTTCTCGAGCCATGTCAGTACCGACGAAGGTGGGGAGTGTTCCTCGACCGCAATCCGTGCCATGATCAAAAAACTGATAGCAGCGGAAACGCCCAAAAAACCGTTGAGCGACAGCAAGATTGCCGCCATGCTGGGTGATACAGGCATCAACGTTGCCCGGCGTACGGTCGCGAAATACCGGGAGGCGATGCATATTCCGCC
>JBBQMX010000118.1:0-6237 GCA_038329375.1 Pseudomonadales bacterium
GCCAACAAAGGCGCCAGATCGACCGAATCGCGCGCTCGGGACGCCGCTTCGGATACTGGGAAAGCAGCCTGGGGAGAGGCCCAATCCCAGTTCGCCCAACAAAGCAGTTTTGCCGCCGACCAGACCGATAAAGTGTCGGCAGTACTACACAACATGGCCGACGAATTCGACCAACAGGAGCAACACACCTTCTCGAACTATACAAATCAACTGGCAGGCTACTCTGATTCTCTGTCGGAAAAACTGCGTGAAAAGGATTTGAACTATTTCGTAGATGAAGCGCGCAATATCAGCCGTCGCCAACCCGCACTATTCATGGGCGGCGCTATCGCGGCAGGCTTCGTACTGGCTCGTTTTCTGCGAAGTTCATCTGCAACAGAAAACACTGCGTACGAGCCCGATTCGGTGCCGACCACGCATACCGGAGTTTATGATGCGCCATCCAGCTCCGACGCTGAACCCGCTCATTTGCAAGGCGCTGAGAGTCATGAGCCAGAGGTTACAGACACCCGCACACAGTACGATCCCTGAGCAAGCCTCGTCACTGCCGGATAACCACGGAGTACCTAGCGAACACAGACTAAAGGGAAACTAAAATGAAAACGGAACAGGTAAAACAAGGCCAGAACTCCACTTCCTTCGGATCACTGATGTCGGATCTGGCGCGAGACGTTGGCACGTTGGTCAGTGATGAAGCGCAACTTGCCAAAGCTGAAATGTCGGAAAAAACCGGGCAGTTGGCAACCGGCATTGGCGCAATTGCGACTGCGGGCGCGGTGTTGATGAGCGGTTTTCTCGTGTTGCTCGCCGCCGCCGTATTTGGCCTCAACAATTTACTTCCTCCCCACCTAACGCCCTGGTTATCAGCGCTGATCGTGGGAGGCATTGTTCTTGTGGTCGGATTTATCATGCTGGCGGCGGGGCGTGCGAAGCTAAAGGTCAAAAATCTGATGCCCGAACACACGATTGCCAGTTTTCAAAAGGACAGCAATATGGTCCGCAAACATGACGGCCGCGCGCAGGAGAAATCAGAATGAGTCAGCACGCAGATACTCGTAACAAAAGCGACATCGAATCCGATATTCATAGGGCCAGGAATCGCCTCGACAATACGCTGAACGCTCTTCAGACCAAGTTATCACCGCAGCAGTTAGTCAACGAGACGTTCGATTACATCCGTCATGGCGGCCCTGGCGAATTCACCGAAAATTTGGGGGACTCGGTTAAAAACAATCCGGTGCCATTTTTGGTGACCACTATCGGTCTGAGTTGGTTGATCCTGGCGCATCGCTATGGCTCAGGGAATAGCAATCACGTTGGTGCCGCCACGGGCGACAACACATCAAGCACCAGTGGGTTCAGCGAGACCAAAGACAAAGTAAAAAATACCGCCCAGCACGCTCGCGACGGCGTGCATGGCATGAAAACGCAGGTTCGCAACCGTTCGGCACAGGTTCGGGACAAATCGCAGGCTGCATTTCATAACGCCTCTGATGGTGCGCGAAACGCCGGTGTACAGGTGAAGCATTTTGTCGAAGAAAACCCGTTTGCCGCTGCCGCCATAGGGGTCGGGATAGGCGCCCTATTGGGAGGCATGTTTCCTGCCACGCGGGCAGAAAACGAGAGGATGGGTGAAATGCGCGATCGTCTGGTCAATACAGCAAGCGAAGCAGGCGTCGAGCAGGCTGAAAAATTTAGCGCTAAAGCGCGAGAAAGAGCAGAGGAGACCGAAACGGACAATAACGAATCGCCAGCCCCCACACTACACACCGACGAGAGAAGTAAACCCTCCCCTAACGGGAGCTTTAGCTGAGCACTTTGGTCGCCGCCCCGTAATTTACTCGAACCGAGGCAACAATGCCTCGGTTTTGGGTGGTTGAGTCACGGACTGGTTGCGACAGCAATACCCAAAGGGCCGGCAGCATACGTTGCTCCTCACAAAAGCTGCATACCATGGCCCGGTCAAGCCAAAGCACTTTCCAAAACCTTTGCCACATGCAAAGCGGTTTTATTGGCACCATCGTGAATTTGATGTCGACAGCTCGTGCCGTCGGCAACTACAAGATCATTGGCCTCTGCCTTGCGAAGCGCCGGGAGCAGTGAAAGCTCAGCCATTTTCATCGAAGCATCATAGTGTTCGCGTTCATACCCGAAACTGCCGGCCATTCCGCAGCAGGAAGTTTCGATGTGTTTAACCTCAAGTTCTGGTATCCAGCGAAGCACCTGCTCAACCGGGCGGAGCGCATCAAACGCTTTCTGGTGACAGTGGCCGTGAAGAAGAACTCGGGGCGTAGCCATGGCTTTTAGATCGAGCTTCAGGCGACCGGCGGCATGTTCTTTGACCAAAAACTCCTCAAACAGGAAGGATGCCTTCGACAAAGCCACGGCTTGCTTCCCGTAGCCATACTGCAAAAACTCATCTCGCAGGGTTAGCAGGCAGGATGGCTCCAGCCCGACAATACTGATGCCCCGCTCAACAAAGGGCATCAGGTAATCTAGCGTACGCCTCGCTTCAGACTTGGCATTGTCCACCTGACCGGAGGCAAGATACGTTCGGCCACAGCATAACGCTCGCTCGCTCGGGGCTTTGTTGAGATGCACGTGGTATCCGGCCGAATTCAGAACTCTCTGGGCCGCTGCCGCGTTAGAGGGTTCAAGGTAATTATTGAAGGTGTCGACAAACAGCAGAACCTCTTTTTCATATCCTACGTTACCAGGCTTAGCAGAAGCGTCGGCCAGATAGTTACCGCAAAAGTTCGGCAAGGCGCGTTGGTCTGCCAACCCAAGGGTTCGTTTAACCCAACCCGACAAAAAAGGCACGCGTTCGACTGCACCCATGACGCTTGAAAAATGCCTGGCGTATGGAGCGTAACGGGGCATTTCGGCAACAAGTCGCTCTCGAAGGGGAATACCGTGTTTTTTTGACCAAGCCGAACGTGCCTCGATTTTCATCTTGGCCATGTCCACTCCGGTTGGACAATCCCGTTTACAGCCCTTGCAGGACACGCACAGATCCAATGCCTCTTTGACATCATCGCTGGCGAGGCCTTCTGACCCCAACTGCCCGGACAGCGCCAGTCGCAATGTGTTGGCGCGCCCTCGAGTCAGGTGTTGTTCTTCCCGGGTAATGCGAAAGCTGGGGCACATGGTACCGGCGTCGAATTTGCGGCAATGACCGTTGTTGTTGCACATTTCGACGGCTTTGATCAGGCCGGATGTCGGGTCGCCCGCACTGCCCGGTTCACTCTGTTTGCCGGTTAACGGATCGCGAATTACGTCCCAGCCTGACCAATCGAGCACCGGCGTTATTGGTATGCCTTTATACCCTTTATTAAACCGGAAGTAGTTTGGATCATCCATTCGCGGGGTATCTACGATTTTACCGGGGTTCAGCAAATTCTCAGGGTCGAAAAGCTGTTTGATCTCCTTGAAAGCTGCATTGAGCTGTGGCCCAAACTGCCAGGCCACCCACTCTCCACGACAAATACCATCGCCATGCTCTCCGGAAAAAGCACCTTTGTATTCGCGAACCAGCGCTGACGCTTCTTCGGCAATAGCCCGCATTTTTTGCGCCCCGTCACGACGCATATCCAGGATCGGCCGAACATGTAAGGTGCCAACACTGGCGTGCGCATACCATGTCCCTTCAGTGCCATGTTTATGAAATACTTCGGTGAGCTTGTTGGTATATTCCGCTAGGCTTTCAAGCGGTACTGCGCAGTCCTCAATAAACGAGACAGGCTTACCGTCACCTTTCATACTCATCATGATGTTCAGCCCTGCCTTGCGAACATTCCACAGAGCAGTCTGTTCGGCGACGCCGGTCATGCTGACAACACAGTCGGGTAAACCCAGATCTCCCATCAGCTCTTTGAGCTTTTCCAGATCGCCTCGCAGTTCCTGCGCATCTTCTCCGGAGAACTCAACCAGCAGAATGGCCTTGGGCTTGCCAATTAACGCTTTCTCGATCACTGGCCGAAACGCTGCATTTTCAATCGCAAGGTCTATCATGGTGCGATCCACTAGCTCTACCGCTGATGGTTTAAGAGTCACGATGTGCTGGGTCAGGTCCATGGCCTGGTAGAACTGAGGAAAGTTAACCACGGCCAGCACTTTGTGGACCGGCAGCGGTGAAAGCTGAAGCTTGATTCTCTGTGTAAGCCCCAGAGTTCCTTCCGAACCGACTAACAGGTGAGCGAGATTAACCTGGCCGTCAAAGCTATAAGGACGCGAATTCTGGCAGTTGAAAATATCAAGATTATAACCCCCGACCCGGCGCAGAACCTTTGGGAAGCTCTCAATTATGTTGGAATTTTCCCGCTCCGCAATATGCTGAATCTGTTTCGCTATCGTGCGGATTCTTTCATTGTCAGGTACGTCACTGGTTAGACCAAAACACCCTTGCGAACCATCCGCAAGTAATGCATCGATACCCAGAACATTGTGGACCATGTTGCCGTACTTGATGGACCGTGAGCCACAGGAGTTATTGCCCGCCATACCGCCAATGGTGCACTGGGCCGCCGTAGACACATCCACCGGAAACCAGAGCCCATAAGGCTTGAGCCAGCGGTTAAGATCATCAAGAACCAGACCGGGTTCGACGACCACCGTCTGATGCTCTTCGTCAAACTCAACAATCTGATTTAACCAGCGGCTGGTATCCAGAATGATCGCTTCGCCAACTGTCTGGCCGCACTGGCTGGTGCCGGCACCTCGCGCAAGTACCGGAATTTTTGCATCCCGTGCTATATCAACGGCAAGTTGCAGGTCCGTCTGGTTGCGGGGTATCACGACTCCGACCGGCATAATCTGATAGATGGAAGCATCTGTGGAATACCGCCCACGGGAGGCGTCGTCAAAAAGCACATCGCCCGCAAGTTCCCGTGTTAAACGACTAGCGACGTCAGACATCGGCTTTATCCGCGCATTTCGCGATTGTGTCTTGGGCTCTGAAAACGAATTCATCATCTACTCCTGATCTATGCCGTAACAGGCACCGCTATTAATTTACGTGATGCGGTGGGTTCTGGGAGAAGTAGTCCAGCGCCGCCAATACGCCGCTGCCTTTCAGGTTCACACCAGACATCTTCAGACCAGCCTCGCAACCGCCTAACGTGGCAATCAGGGTAAGATCATTACAGTCACCGAGGTGCCCGATCCGGAACATCTTGCCTTTTGACTTGCCCAGCCCCATGCCCAATGAGAGGTCGAAACGTTCATAGATTAGACGCCGAACCGCATCCGCATCGACGCCTTCGGGCATGACGACACCCGTCAGAACCGGTGAATAAACGTCCGGTTCCTGACACTGAACCTCCAGCCCCCAGGCTTCAACGGCCGTGCGCACGCCGGTGGCCCAACGCTGGTGGCGCGCAAGCACCTGCTCGAGACCTTCCTCAAACAACATATCCAAGGCTTCATTCAGGCCGTAGAGCAGGTTGGTATTGGGTGTATAGGGCCAATAACCATTTTTGTTGGCCTCAAGAATTTCATCCCAGGCCCAGAAGCTTTTGGGCAAATTCGATGTTTTGCTAGCAGCAATAGCATTATCCGACAAAGCGTTAAAACTGATACCCGGCGGCAGCATCAAACCTTTCTGAGAACCAGAAATCGTTACATCAACGCCCCATGCATCATGTTGATAGTCGGCGCAGGCCAGGCCCGAGATCGTATCAACCATTAACAGTGCCGGGTGGCCGGTGGCATTCATGGCTTGACGCACTGCTGGGATATCGCTTGTTACGCCTGTTGAGGTCTCGTTGTGAACGACGCAGACTGCCTTGATAGCATGTACTGTATCCTGTCTCAGGCGATCTTCAATCATGTTGGCCTGCACGCCCGCACGCCAACCCTCATAACCCGGCAGTCCCAGAAATTCCGGTTGCAGGCCAAGCCGACGGGCCATTTTTTCCCACAGCGTTGCAAAGTGGCCGGTTTCAAACATCAACACGCGGTCACCGGTAGACATGGTATTGATGAGCGCAGCCTCCCAGGCTCCGGTTCCGGATGCAGGGTAAATAATAACCGGCTGGGTAGTTTTAAAGATGACCTTAATTTTCTCCAACAACTCCAGCCCCAGAGCACCAAATTCCGGCCCGCGATGATCTATCGTCGGGAGGCTCATGGCACGCAGAATACGATCAGGATCCGGAGACGGCCCTGGTATTTGAAGGAAGTGCCGACCTGAGGGATGAAAATCAAGTTTCAACATGGGAAATACTCCGTGAATCTGTG
>JBBQMX010000119.1:0-6210 GCA_038329375.1 Pseudomonadales bacterium
CGGCATTGAAAATGCTCCAGTCCGAGGGCTTTAACTTCAACGGGCTGGTGGATATCTTTGATGGCGGCCCGTTGGTCGAGGCCTTTATCCATAATATTCGTACCGTTCGGGAGAGCCTGAACCGACACGTGCTGATAAGCCGCAAGCCCATCAACCTGGATGTACCGTCCGAGGAGCGGGTGATGGTTTCCAATCGCTCGTTCCGGGATTTCAGGGTGACGACTATTCCGATTAGGTGTATCAATCCCGATACTGTCAGCATGCCAGCCGAAGTGGCCGAGGCGTTGGATGTCTCCTCCGGTGATCTGGTGCGTCTTGCGCCCTTGAAAGATAGCAGCAGATCACCATTACAGACATTGGCCCACTGAATTGAACGTGCGTCCTAACCTTTTTTGATTCAAGCGCCCGGGAGGTGCAGGAATGACCATCAAACTAACCGGTGAACTTTTTATCGACGGGCTTTGGCTGGAAGGTCACGGGTCTTTGCTTGAGTCTGTTCAGCCGGTGACTGGTGAAACCGCCTGGCAGGGTGAAAGTGCCAGCCTTGGTGATGTCGATGCTGCTGTCAGGGCTGCCCGTGAGGCTTTTCCTGCCTGGCGTCGTCTGCCTTTCTCCGACCGTCGCGCCATCGTTGAAGAATTTGGCGCGCAACTCGAAGCTGAAAAAGAAACCCTGGCCCATCAGATTGGGCTCGAAACCGGCAAGCCGCTGTGGGAGTCCCGTACTGAAGTCGCGGCAATGATCGGTAAGATCGGTATTTCCGTTAAGGCATACGATGAACGCACCGGTCATACCGAGTCCGATGGTGCAGCCGGTCACGCCGTTCTGCGGCACCGGCCCCACGGTGTGGTCGGGGTGTTCGGGCCTTATAATTTCCCCGGTCATCTACCCAATGGTCATATTGTGCCAGCGTTGCTGGCGGGTAATACGGTAGTGTTCAAGCCAAGTGAACTTACGCCCGGGGTGGCCGAGATGACGGTGCGTCTGTGGCTCAAGGCGGGGCTACCCAACGGCGTCATTAACCTGGCCCAGGGCGCCCGGGACACAGGTATCGCGCTGGCTGGCCATCCCGGCATTGACGGCTTGTTCTTTACCGGCAGTTCCAACGTGGGCCACCAGTTGCATCAGCAGTTTGGCGGCCAGCCAGAGAAAATTCTGGCGTTGGAAATGGGTGGCAATAACCCGCTGATTATTCAGGATGTCTCGGATATTGATGGCGCTGTCCATCATGCCCTGCAATCCGCGTTTCTGTCTGCTGGTCAGCGCTGTACCTGCGCGCGCCGGCTGCTGGTTCCCCATGGCCAGAAAGGTGACGAGGTGCTGGCACGGCTGGTGGAAGTTGCCGGCCGGATCAAGGTGAGTGCATTCGATGCCGAGCCGCAACCGTTTATGGGCTCGGTGGTGTCGGTCGAAGCGGCTGACAAATTGCTTGAGGCCCAGGCCAGCCTGATTAAGGCCGGTGCCACCAGCCTGCTCGAAATGAAACGGCTGAAAGCCGGTACGGCGCTGTTGTCACCGGGTATTATCGATGTCACCGGCGTTGAAACCGTAGATGAGGAGTTTTTCGGCCCCTTGCTGACGGTACACCGCTATAACAGTTTTGACGACGCTCTGGCGTTAGCGAATGAAACCCGCTATGGCCTCTCCGCCGGTATTCTGACGGATGACCGGGCGTTGTATGAGCGCCTGGCTGAAGAGGTGCGGGCTGGCATCGTGAACTGGAACCGGCCTTTGACAGGTGCCAGCAGTGCGGCGCCGTTCGGCGGTGTCGGTGCCAGTGGTAACCATCGTGCCAGTGCGTATTACGCCGCGGACTATTGCGCCTGGCCTATGGCCTCGCTGGAAGCCGAAAAGAGCGAGTTGCCATCAAGCCTGGCCCCCGGCCTCAGCTTTGACTGACACGCGCGCTGAGTACACATTGACTGACGGGACCTGCACCATGCCTAAGCATGCAATTGAAGCCAATTTCGACGGCCTGGTGGGCCCGACCCATAATTACGCCGGCCTGTCCTGGGGTAATGTGGCGTCCAAATCCAATGTGTATGCGGTGTCCAATCCCCGTGAAGCTGCCCTGCAGGGGCTACAGAAGATGAAGCAGTTGGCGGACCGGGGCTATGTCCAGGGTATTCTGCCCCCGCATGAGCGCCCTCACATACCGACGCTGAAAGCGCTCGGGTTTACCGGTTCAGACGCCGACATCTTGAGATCTGTAGCGGAGCAGAACCCTGTTGTGCTGGCAGCAGTGGCGTCGGCCTCCTGTATGTGGACGGCCAATGCCGCGACCGTGTCCCCCAGTGCTGACACGGCAGATCACCGGGTGCATTTCACACCTGCAAACCTGAGTGCCAAGTTTCATCGCTCCATTGAGCACGTGGTGACCGGACGGGCTCTGGGTTCAATTTTCAATGACGAAGCCTACTTTGCGCACCACGAAGCTTTGCCGACAATGGGTCAGTTCGGGGACGAGGGTGCTGCCAACCACACCCGGCTTTGCGCTTCCCACGGTGCGCCGGGAGTAGAGCTTTTTGTCTATGGCCAGGCTGCGTTCGACGAGTCCAGGCCTGCCCCCGTGCGTTTCCCCGCCCGCCAGACTCTGGAGGCGTCCCAGGCTATTGCCCGGCTACATGGCCTGACGGATGACCACGCCGTCTTCGCCCAGCAAAACCCGGCAGCGATCGATTCCGGTGTGTTCCACAACGACGTCATCGCGGTGGGTAACGGGAATGTATTGTTCTACCACGAACAAGCCTTTCTGGATGAAAAACGCATGCTGGCAGATGTTCGCGCCAGGCTGCGTGGCGCTGAGCTACAGGCAATCAAGGTGATGGAAACCGATGTACCGCTGTCGGATGCAGTGGCTTCCTACCTGTTCAACAGCCAGCTGTTATCCACGCCGGAGGGCGGCATGATGTTGGCGGTACCAGGGGAGTGTCGTGAGATAGCCTCAGTCAGCAACTTCCTGGATGGCCTTGTGGCTGCCGGCGGCCCCATCACGTCGGTAGAAGTGTTCGACGTCAAGCAGTCCATGCGCAATGGCGGCGGCCCGGCGTGCCTGCGGCTAAGGGTTGCACTCAGCGACGATGAGCTCAAAGCCATGCATCAGGGTGTACTGTTGGATGACGCCCTGTTCGAACGGTTAAGTATCTGGGTGCAGGGGCATTATCGGGGCGAGTTAAGCCAGGCCGATCTGGCGGACCCGATGCTGCTGGATGAAAGCCGCCACGCCCTCGATGAGTTAACGGGTATTCTGGGCCTCGGCTCGATTTACGATTTCCAGCGTTGACAGCCCTGCCGCCCGATTCAGGTTTATCGTGTTTGAACTGAAGGTCAGGCGGCAATCGATGACATCAGCATTGCCAGGGTGTGTTGGATCAGTTGCTCGCTTGGATAGTCTGCCAACGGCCCCGTTTCTGACATTTCCTGCTGGCACAGCATAATCACACCGTGCAGTGCCCCTCGCAAATAGAGTGCGGTTTGCAAGGGGTCCTGAATCCGCTCCCTGCATAAGCTGCCGTCTTCCAGCCCGACCTGTATGGCCTCAACCATCAGGTTCATGGTTTCGTTATCGCAGTGTAGCATCTGTTCTGTCTGGGTTTCGTCTGCTTCCTGCATGGCGGTAGCAGCTTTGGTCAGGGCTGCGAAATAGTCTGGTTGTTCCAGATAGAAGCGGTAGTAAGCGCGACCGATTGCACTGATCTGCTGCAATCCGCTGTCCGCCTCCCTGCAGGCCCGGGCGAAACACCGGCGTAAACTTTCTCCTGCCCGTAACATAATACTGCGCTGAATAGCTGACTTATCCTTGAAGTACACATACAGTAGGGCCCGGCTCAGGTTAGCGGTACGTGCAATGTCATCCATGGAAGTGCGCTCGTAACCCTTCTCGGAGAAAGCCAGTTCAGCCGCATCCAGAATGGCGTCATAGCGTGCCTGTTTCTCCTGTTCCCTGCGGGATTTCAATTCATTGGACATGGTCTTTTCGGGGTTCCTGTCATGGGTCCGGGCCTGCCTGTTCAGCCTGTGAAACATAATAATTGACAAAGTGTCAAAGAGTGACATCATGTCTTTCATTGAGTGGATGATTAACCATTGGACGGAAAAGGGCAAGCAAGGATGACACGAAAGGCCGACGAACGATGCACGGAGCCTGTCACGGAGAGGTTGATTTTGAGAATTGCTTTGAGAGTTACATTGCGAGCTATATTGAGAGCCAGGTCATGAAACAGATCCTATACCCGTTTGCACTGGCGCTGAGCGTCTTGTCTGTTTTTATGCTGGCAGCTTGTGGCCCCACAGAGTCTGCTCAGAAGCCGGAACAAATGCCGGTAACCGTGCGAACTGCAACGGTTTCCATGGGTGATCAGGTCGCGGAGCCTCTGCGCTTTTCCGGCATTGTGCAGGCAAGACAACGAGCCACGCTGACGTTTCAGGTCAGCGGGAATCTGGTTGAGCGCGCCATTGAACTAGGTGAAAGGGCTGAGGCAGGAGATACCCTGGCACGATTGTATAATCCGGGTCTGGAGCCTGCCAGAGCCTTGGCCCTGGCGCGTTTGAAAGAGCTGTCCACCCAGCTTGATCAGGCCCAGCGGGAATGGGATCGTTCCAGCCGACTTCAGGAAAAAGGCGTGGTATCAGTGCAAACGCTGGAACAGCTAACGGCCCGAAGGGATGGTTTGCTGGCCAGTGTTGCCACAGCTGAAGCCTCGCTGTCAGAAGCCAGTCAGATGCTTGATGAAAGCATTCTCAAAGCGCCTTTTACCGGGCGGGTTGAAGCCCTGCTGGTGGAGAAAGACGAGTTTGTGGCTGCCGGCCAACCTGTCATGCGGTTGTCGTCCCCGGAGGGCCGCGAGGTGGAAGTTCGTATTCCGGCGTTTCTCCTGAGTCAGGTCTCTCTGGGTCAGCTTATGCCGGTGTGGTCGGTTCAAGCCCGGGGTCAAGAGCCTGTTACCGGTAATGTTACGGAGATTGCTCAAGCCGGATCTGTTCGGGGCGAACTGCATCCGGTGCGGGTCAGTCTGCCTGAGAACACTCTTCAACCTGGTGAACCGGTAGAAGTGGGTATCGTCCCGAACGTTCAGGGCGAGATCAGTGTGCCGGTGCTGGCGGTAATGCAGTCGACCGGAGGCGATAGCGTTTTTCGAATTACCGATGGGCATGCTCAACGGGTGTCGGTGACAGTGCACAGAATCATCGGTGAGCAGGTGGTGGTGTCATCGGAGAACCTGGGGCAGGGAGATCAAGTGGTATACGCAGGCCTGACCCGACTTGCTGACGGTGATGCGGTGGAGATCCTGCCATGATCCGCGCACTTCTGGGCTGCCGGCGGTTGCTTGGAATGGTAGTAGTCATGCTTTGCCTGCTGGGTTACGCGGCTTACAACACGATGCCCCGACAAGAAGACCCTTCGTTTCCCCAGCGGGCGGGCCTGATTTCGGTGAATTACCCGGGGGCCAGCGCAGATGCCGTTGAGCGGTTGGCTCTGAGGCCGCTGGCGGATGAATTGCAGCAGGTTGAAGAAGTGGATGTAGCCTCCGGCACGGCTCGCACCGGTGTAGCGCTGGTCCGGATTCGTCTTGAGGACAGTATTTACGAAACCGATGCGGCATGGGACCGGGTGCGTCAGGCCATGGATCGTGCACGGCTGGAATTCCCCGAGGGCGTCGGGCAGATGTCTCTGGATGACCGTATTATTGACATTCCCTCAGTGGTGGTGGCAGTCGGCGGCTCGCCCTCAATTACTGCATTGAGTGCTGCGGCGGAACAAGTGAAATATTCTCTGTCTGGCGTGCCCGGCGTTTCACGTGTCGAACTGGAGGGGGATGTAACGGAACAGATTACGCTGGCTCTGGATGATGCTGCACTCTATCGTCTGGGCATTTCGCCAGCGACCGTGCTGAATACACTGGCCAGCCGCAACCAGACAACGCCGGGTGGTTTTGTGATATCGGACGGGCGCCGGTTGTCGATTTTGCCCAATAGCGAGTTTGCTGACCTTGATGCTATCCGCGCCACGCCGATTGCATTGCCCGATGGCAGCCAGGTGCCACTGGCAGCAGCTGCCGAAATATGGCGAGGCCCTGCCGAGCCCCGGGAGCCCGAAACCTGGTCAGATGGTGAGCGGGTGGTTTTGGTTTCGGTGATCATGCGTGAAGGGGCAACGGATGCCATCAGCTTCGGCCAGAACATCCGCGCGCAGCTCGATACGATCCGGCC
>JBBQMX010000120.1:0-6204 GCA_038329375.1 Pseudomonadales bacterium
TGATCGCATACTGATGCACAAAGAACAGCTGATCACCCAAAGCCTGATTAATGACCTGCTGGGCATGCTGCAAAATAGTCAGGCGGCGATGCGGTCCCGGCTCGACGGACTGCAGGAAGAGCTTGATTCCTGCTCAGAAACCCATATCGACCGTGACGCCCTAGGAAGGCTGGCTGACCGCGCCCAGAAGGATTATGAATTTTATCACAAGAAGCTTATCACTCTGCGCTCTAGCCGTCGGCTGATGCAATCCCAGGGTGACACGTTACTGGACATGGTCAGTGAGGAGCGCTTTGAGGGCCATGTCGAGAAGGTCCGCGGATTGCTGATCAAGAGCTGGTCTACCGCTGGCATGAGCCGCGCCATGAACCATTTCTTTGAGCTGATAGAAGACGACCTCAGCAACCTGATGTCCGAGGGCAACCTGGCAGAAAAGATGGTCGGCGCAATCTATCGTCGTTATAACGAAGACACCCGCGCACGGCACCTGGAGGCGATTCCCCTTCGCGCCGGGCGCCATGTTATTGCCATTCGTGAATTGCGCAAGAAAGCCGACCGCTTCCGGCGCAACCCGAAGAACATGCTGACCGAGCAGACTCTGCTGATCCGGCGCTTCTTTAATGTCTTGGTGGGTGAGGCCCGTACGCTACATCAGCGGGTTCGCAAAGACGTGGAGCGCTGGCCGGAGGAGGCCCTGCTACCCATCATGCAGTACTCCATGGAACAAAAGCGTCTGTTGGAGCATCAGATCCGCCGTATCCGGGACATGGTGCGCAACGACCGCGGTTCGAAAGAAGAGCGTCAGCGCCTGCAGCAGAGCATCTCTGATTTGCGTCGCCAACTGGAACTGGCAGACAATATGCACCGCCAGATCCGCAAACCGGCGCCAACCCTGATTCAACAAAAAGTCGTTAATATCTCCGGTATTGCCTGATACGCCAATCTGCCCCTTGCCCGGTTGCAGCCCTGCACTCCCGCCATTAAACTGCGGGGCTGGCACGATAGCGGCTTTCGGTTCATTATCGTGCTCCAGAAACATTAAAGCCGTTTTACCTCCGGCCCACTGTCGATCTTATTCAGGATACTGTTGCGTCAATGCCCGATTTCCATTCGCCGGACTCTGTTGGAGTTGTTACCCCGCAGACGCTGCATTTTGCCGAGCCCATAACGCTTGCCTGCGGCCAGACGCTCCCTGCCTATGACCTGGTCGTGGAAACCTACGGCGAACTCAATGCCGATGCCAGCAACGCCATTCTGATCTGCCATGCACTCAGCGGCCATCACCACGCTGCCGGCTATCACAGTGACGAAGACCGCAAGCCGGGTTGGTGGGACAGTTGCATCGGCCCCGGCAAACCCATCGATACCTCACGTTTTTTTGTGGTTAGCCTCAATAACCTGGGTGGTTGCAACGGCAGCACCGGTCCCGGCAGCATCAACCCCGAGACGGGCCAGGCCTATGGTCCCTCCTTCCCGGTGATCACCGTAAAAGACTGGGTTCAGAGCCAGGCAATGCTGGCCGATCGGCTCGGCATTCACTGTTGGGCCGCCGTAGTCGGCGGCTCTCTTGGCGGCATGCAGGCGTTGCAGTGGAGCTTCTCGTATCCCGACCGGTTGCGGCATGCGGTCGTTATTGCTTCGACGCCCAGGCTGAGCGCCCAGAATATTGCTTTCAATGAAGTCGCCCGCAAGGCCATCACATCGGACCCGGATTTTCACGGCGGGCGCTTCTATGATTTCAATACCATTCCGCGGCAAGGCCTGATGCTCGCCCGCATGGTGGGTCACATCACTTACTTGTCCGATGCCTCCATGGGGGAAAAGTTCGGGCGCGAACTGAGAGACCAGGCATTCAAATTCGGCTATGACGCCGAATTCCAGGTCGAGAGTTATTTGCGATACCAGGGTGAACGATTTTCCGAAACCTTTGACGCCAACACTTATCTGTTGATGACCAAAGCTCTGGATTATTTCGACCCCGCTTATGAGTTCGACGACAACCTGACCGCAGCCCTGAAACAATCCAGCTGCGAGTTTCTGGTATTGTCGTTCAGCACAGACTGGCGCTTCACGCCGGCACGTTCCGAAGAACTGGTCAACGCCATGATTGCTGCTCGCTGCAAAGTCAGCTACGCCGAGATAGATGCCCCCTGGGGACACGACGCCTTCCTGATTCCAACACCACGCTACACCGACATTTTTACCGCCTATCTGGATCGCGCAGCACGGGAGGTGGGCGCATGAGAGCGGACCTGGAAATTATCGAACAGTGGATCAACCCGGGCAGTCATGTGCTTGACCTGGGTTGCGGCGACGGCACCCTGCTGGACTATTTACAGCGGGAAAAACAGGCCACCGGTTTCGGCCTCGAGATAAACCCGGAACATATCACAAGCTGCATGGGCCGTGGCGTATCGGTTATCGAGCAGAACCTGGATACCCAGGGGCTCAAGAACTTCGAAGACCAAACCTTCGACGTGGTATTGATGACGCAGGCCCTGCAAGCCGTAAGGCGGCCCGACATAGTGCTGGATGAAATGCTGCGCCTTGGACGCGAGGGCATTGTTACTTTCCCCAATTTTGCCTACTGGCGCCTGCGTTGGTATCTGATGTGGCGGGGACGTATGCCCGAATCCGAAACCCTGCCGTATAAATGGTATAACACCCCCAATATCCACCTGTGCACGTTCAAGGATTTTGAGGCGCTGTGTCATCGGAAGAAATTCCGGATCAAAAACCGAACGGTGGTAGACGGTGAACATCAGGACCGCTGGTTCAGTGCCCTGTGGCCCAATATGTTGGGTCAAACCGCCATCTACCGGATAACCCGGGAGTAAACGCTATGTTCAAAATTTTCCGCATGCCCTTACATTTAATCTTCGCACTGATCGCAGTTCTGCTGACACCCGCAGCCGCCGCTGAATACGTTGATTTTGGCGACTATCAGGTGCACTACAGTATTTTCTCAAGCAGTTTTTTACAGCCGGAGATAGCCGCGAAAAACGGACTGAATCGCAGCAAGTCCATCGGCATCATCAACATAAGCATCATGGAAGAAACCGAGGATGGCGGCTTGAGAACCGTGGGTGGACAGATTGAAGGCAAAGTACTCAATGATATCCAGCAACAACGTTTTCTGGGCTTTCGGCGCATTTCGGAAGGCGACGCCGTTTACTACATCGCTGAGTTCCAGTACCGAAACGCTGAGCTACTGACCTTCCAGGTCACCGCCCGTCCCCAGGGCGGCGGCTCTGAGCTGCCCATCCGGGTGGCCCACACACTCTATAACGATTGATTATGACCACGCATCAGAAGCTGGTCATCGCCAGCAACAACCCGGGCAAACCCGCTGAGTTCCACGACCTGTTGGTCCCTTTGGGCATTCACCCGGTCGCCCAGAAGGAGCTCGGCGTAAGCGAAGCCGAAGAGCCCGCTGTCACCTTTGTCGAAAATGCCATTCTGAAAGCCCGGCACGCATCGCAGATTACCGGGTTACCGGCACTGGCAGACGATTCTGGCCTGGCCGTGGACGCACTCGGCGGACTTCCAGGCGTGCGGTCAGCCCGTTACGCAGGGCCGGGTGCATCTGATCACGACAACCTGACAGCGCTGCTCAGTGCCCTGAAAGAGGTGCCGCTGGAGCAACGCGGGGGGCAATACCACTGCGTACTGGCGTATCTGCGACATGCCGATGACCCCACGCCTCTGATCTGTCACGGCCAATGGCATGGCAGCATCCTGCCGGCCCCGCGGGGCGAGGGTGGTTTTGGTTATGATCCGATATTCTGGATTCCGGAGAGTAACTGTACCGCTGCTGAAATGTCTAAAGCAGACAAAGGTCGCCTTAGCCACCGTGGTCGCGCTCTGCAGTCCCTGCTTGAACAACTGAAAACACTGACCCTGCACCCGTGATGTCTGCAAGCGTAAACGGGGTGACAACGCTGCCGCCGTTGAGCCTCTATATCCACGTGCCCTGGTGCGTGCGCAAATGCCCTTACTGTGATTTCAATTCCCACACGTTCACGGGCGACTTACCGGAACCGGCCTATCTGGACGCCATCATGGACGACTTTCGCCATGACCTGGACCTGATTGGTGGCCGGCCTGTCCAGACCGTCTTTATTGGCGGCGGCACGCCGTCGCTGATGTCGCCGGAGTTTTACCATGGCCTGTTTAACAGACTGGGTAAGCATCTCAGCTTTGCGCCGGATGCTGAAATCACCCTGGAAGCCAACCCGGGAACCGTTGAGCAACTGCGCTTTGACGGTTTTCGGGCCGCAGGCATCAACCGTCTGTCTATCGGCATACAGAGCTTTTCCCCGGACAACCTGAAAGCCCTCGGTCGTATTCATGATGATCATGCCGCTCACAGGGCCATTGAGGCCGCGCTGAAAGCAGGCTTCGACAATTTCAATCTGGATCTCATGCACGGCCTGCCCGGCCAGACGCCTGCATCCGCTGTGGCGGACCTGGCAACCGCGCTGGCCTGGCACCCACCCCATCTATCCTGGTATCAGCTAACCCTTGAGCCGAACACTGAGTTCTATAGCCGCCCACCAGCGCTACCTGATGATGACCGGCTCTGGGCGATCTTTGAAGCTGGCGCTGAGACACTGGGCAGTGCCGGCATGGCAGCCTATGAAGTCTCAGCCTGGAGCAAGCCGGGTAAGGCATCTCGTCATAATCTTAATTACTGGACTTTCGGAGATTACCTTGCGCTGGGGGCCGGCGGACACGGCAAGATTACCCGTCCCTCGGGCGAGGTTATCCGTTACTGGAAAACCCGCCAGCCAGAAGCCTATCTGCAGCGGATCGGTAGCCGCACCTCAGGCACCCAGATCATTGAGCCGGACGAGATGGCACTGGAGTTCATGATGAATGCATTACGACTCAATGAAGGGGTTGAAGAACAACTGTTCACAGAACGTACCGGTTTACCTCTTGAGCAGGTTGCGGCAATATTAACGGGTCTACGGAAAGATCAGCTGCTTCAGTACGGCCGCCTGCAAACGACCGAACTGGGCCAGCGCTACCTCAACAGTTTGCTGGAGCGATTCCTCTGATGAGCCTGTCCACCACGCTTCCTCCTGTTCCGCTGGCCCTTAAGTGGTCATCGTTGCTGACAACCTTACTGTTCCTGGCCCTGATGGCTGCCAACCAGCTCCAGATTACCGCTCAGGCGCCCCCGGGGCTGATCAGCTTCCAGTTAGCTGCGACGGCATTGCAGAGCCTTTCGATTATTTCAAGCTGGGGCCATTCGGGACAGGATTGGGCGATCAGTGCGATCTGGCTGGACTTTATCCTGATTGCAGCTTACGTGATGGCGTTGCTTATGCTGGTGAACTACCTGATGAGTGATCGTCCGGGTGTGCGCGAACAGAAACTTGGCCGCCGCGTCAAGGCACTCTTTTTAGCGGCCGGCTTCAGCGACCTGCTCGAGAACTTGCTGCTACTGAACAATTTTTCGCCACCGACGGATAATATCAGCCTGGCGGCGACCGTGTTCGCATTAATCAAGTTCACCGGCCTGCTGGGCGGGTCGGCAGGCCTCGTCATTTTACGGGCCGCCCGGAGGCGGCCGCTACAGCACTGATTAGCAATCAACGCCAGCCGGTGCTAGCGAGGACCTTGCGAGGCTTCTCTAGTTAGTGCGACGGAACATCAAGTCCCAGACGCCGTGCCCCAAGCTTTCCCCACGCTTCTCAAACTTGGTGACCGGGCGGTGATCAGGCTTTGGTGAGAACTCTCCGTCTGTTTCGGAGTTGGCAAACCCCTCAGACGCGCTCAGTACTTCCATCATATGCTCGGCGTAGTCTTCCCAATCCGTTGCCAGGTGGAATACCCCCCCCACACGCAGCTTGTGCCGAATGCGCTGAACGAAATCATGCTGCACCAGACGACGTTTATGGTGACGTTTTTTATGCCACGGATCAGGGAAGAACAACATGACCTGATCCAGGCTGGCATCGGGCAGGCAAAAATCGATCACCTCGTTGGCATCAATGGCGTAAACCCGCACATTTTCCAGCCCCCGGTCCTCCACTTCTTTCAGCAAAGCACCAACACCGGCCAGGTGCACTTCAACACCGATAAAATCCTGCTCCGGCGCCGCCTCCGCCATGTCTGCCAGGGACTGCCCCATGCCAAAGCCGATCTCCAGATTGAGCAGGGCCTCGCGACCAAATACCTGTCTCGGGTCAATCA
>JBBQMX010000121.1:0-6199 GCA_038329375.1 Pseudomonadales bacterium
TCTGACGGGACGGGTGCATCAGCCGGTTAGCCAACTCTCCATCTGTGGTGAACAGCATTAGTCCGGTGGTATTGATGTCGAGTCGGCCAATCGCTATCCAGCGGTGCTCTTTAAGCTTGGGCAGGCTGTCGAACACGGTCGGCCGCCCTTCCGGATCATTACGGGTGGTGACTTCGCCTTCCGGCTTGTTATACATCAGCACTCTGCGGACCGTCTCTGCAGCAGACGCGGTTTCAAGCCTGCGACCGTCCAGTTCGACTCGGTCACTCACAGTAACTTTCTGACCTGGCGCGGCAACGTCCCCGTTGACCGTAACCCTGCCTTCATCAATCCAGCCTTCAACTTCCCGACGCGAACCTGCACCGGCACGGGACAGCAATTTCTGTAAGCGCTCTGGCTCTATGTTGGTAGCGGTCGACGTTCTTCTAGGCCGACTATGGGGGCGTTCTGACGCCATTACGATTTCCTTTTAGTTCAGCTGATCAATCGATCAGTGAAATGTTTGATCATGAGTATCTTTGACTGCCGATACAGAAGCATCAGCAGGTTCATCGTTTGATTCTTCAGGGCGGGCCGACGGTGATTCGAATTCAATCTCGGCTTGCATTGTCTTTTCAATTTCGCGGCCGATTTCTTCCAGGTTCCTTACGTCTGACAGGGGCGGCATCTGATCAAGGCTGGACAGGTTGAAGTAATCCAGGAACTGCTTCGTAGTGGCGTACATTGCTGGCCGCCCGGGAACATCACGATGCCCCACAACCCGCACCCATTCACGCTCCAGCAGCGTTCGCACTATATTGCTGCTAACGGTCACGCCGCGAATATCTTCAATTTCACCCCGGGTAATCGGCTGACGGTAAGCCACCAGTGCCAGTGTTTCCAGCAGCGCCCGGGAATAACGTTGGGGTTTCTCTTCGAACAGTTTGCCAACCCAGGGCGCAAACTCCTGACGCACCTGAAACCGATAACCGCTGGCAACCTTCATCAGCTCGAACCCCCGCCCCTCACAGGACTGCTCAAGCTGGAACACAACATGCTCCATGACCTGCCGTGCTGGCCGTTCATCTTCATTGAACAATTCGCGAAGCTGTTCTATGGCCATGGGTTTACCCGCAGCTAGCAGCGCAGCTTCAACTATGGCCTGGAGACGGCGAATATGTTCCTCGTTCATAACACTCTCAACACGCTGCCCGAGCCCTGATATGAATAGAACCAAGCAGTTCAGTCTGGACTATCTCGATGAGCTGTTCCTTAATCAGTTCAAGTGTCGCTATAAACGTAACCACCACACCTAAACGCCCTTCTTCGACTGTAAACAGGCTTTCAAAACTGACGAAGTGATCTCCACTTAAGGCCGCCAGAATGGCGGACATCCGCTCTCGCGTCGACAACCGCTCTCTTTCCACGTGGTGGCTGGTAAAAAGATCCGCTCTTTGAAGCACACCCTGTAAAGCTAACAACATGTCCCGATAATCCACATCCGGTGGCGCCTGGGCAGTCGCTAACGTTGGCAATGCCGCACTTCCGGGGAACGTGTCCCGCTCCAATCTTGGCAAACTGTCGATATCTTCCGCCGCTTGTTTGAAGCGCTCATACTGTTGCAGGCGCCTGATCAAATCGGCTCGCGGATCAAGGTCATCCTCGTCTTCCGCCTCCTGCCTCGGTAACAACATGCGGGATTTTATCTCAGCAAGGGTGGCGGCCATAACCAGGTATTCAGCCGCAAGCTCGAACCGAATCGCCTCCACCGCGCCAATATAATCCATGTATTGGCGAGTAATTTCGCTGACGTCAATATCCAGGATGTTCATATTATGCCGGCGTATTAGGTACAGCAGTAAATCCAGCGGGCCCTCAAAGGCCTCCAGAAAGACAGCCAGTGCATCGGGCGGGATATACAGATCTTTCGGCATATCCACAAGGGCTTTGCCGGAGATCCTCGCAATCGGGGACACTGCAGTGGGAACTGCCATGCTGTCATCAACGTTCAGTAACTCGCTGCTTGTGTCTTCCGTCATAGCAATGTCTCTGCCCAGCCCTTTACGGCTCAACGATAACGAAGTCCCATCGCGGATCTTACTTCCTCAAGGGTGTCCCGGGCAGCATCACGGGCTCGTTCACAGCCCTCATCAATGATGGAGCGAACCAGGTCGGGGTTGCCTTCATATTCCCGTGCGCGCTCGTGTATCGGTCGCTGCTCTTCAACAATGGCATCAATCACCGGCTTCTTGCAGTCCAGGCACCCGATGCCGGCGCTGCGACAACCCTTTTGCACCCATTCCTGAGTGTCGGTATCCGAATAGACCTTATGCAGCCCCCACACCGGGCACTTCTCAGGCTCACCAGGATCAGTGCGACGTACACGCTGAGGGTCAGTTTGCATAGTACGAATCTTCTGGGCGACCGTATCCGGCTCTTCCCTCAAACCGATGGTGTTACCGTAGGATTTGGACATTTTCTGACCATCCAGTCCCGGCATTTTGGAATCAGGCGTCAGCAGTGCCTGAGGCTCCGGCAGAATTACCTTGCCACCACCTTCAATGTAACCATAAAGACGTTCACTATCGCCCATGGATATATTTTGCTGCTCTTTCAACAACGCGCGGGCGGTATCGAGTGCTTCCAGATCTCCACCCTCCTGATAACGCTTCTTCAGGTTGCGGTAAAGTTTCGCGTTCTTCTTGCCCATTTTGACGATTGCAGCTTCAGCCTGCTCCTCAAAACCCGGGTCCCGGCCGTATAAATGGTTAAAACGGCGAGCGATCTCGCGGGTGATCTCAACGTGTGAAACCTGATCTGCCCCGACCGGCACCCGACCTGCCCGGTAAATGAGAATATCGGCACTTTGCAGCAGCGGATAACCAAGAAAACCGTAGGTTGCCAGGTCTTTTTCCCGCAGTTTCTCCTGCTGATCCTTATAGGTCGGAACCCGTTCAAGCCAGCCGAGGGGGGTAATCATTGACAATAAAAGATTGAGCTCAGCGTGTTCTGGCACCCGCGACTGAATAAATAGTGTGGCAGAGCCGGGATTTACGCCAGCCGCTAACCAGTCGATGACCATATCCCATACGCTCGATTCAATCATCGACGGGTCATCGTAGTTAGTGGTCAGCGCATGCCAGTCGGCAACAAAGAAAAAGCATTCGAATTCATGCTGGAGTTTAACCCAGTTTTTAAGCACACCATGATAGTGACCTAGATGCAGCTTACCGGTTGGTCGCATCCCGGACAGCACCCTTTGCTGGGAATCTACAGAACTCAAAGCATGAACTCCTTTCGTTTCAGATAGTATGCGTCATCATAAAAGAGACTGAACGGCGATTATAGACTCATGTGTTGACAAGGTTAACGTAAAAACAAAAAACCCCCGTCGTCCAGCCAACCGGACCCGGGGGTTTTCAATCGAAAGAGCGACTTACCAGCCAGTCACTTCCTTTAGCGCCTTACCAATCTCTGCGAGACTACGCACAGTTTTTACACCGGCATCTTCCAAGGCTGCGAATTTCTCATCCGCTGTACCCTTACCACCAGCGATGATCGCACCGGCATGGCCCATACGCTTACCTGCAGGTGCGGTAACACCGGCAATATAGGAAACCACAGGTTTGGTAACGTTGGTTTTGATGAACGCGGCTGCTTCTTCTTCCGCGTTACCGCCAATTTCACCGATCATTACAATCGCTTCTGTTTGCGGGTCATCCTGGAGCAGCTGCAGGATATCGATAAAGTTGGAGCCCGGGATCGGGTCACCACCAATACCCACACAGGTAGATTGGCCGAAACCAAAGTCGGTAGTCTGTTTGACTGCTTCGTATGTCAGGGTGCCTGAACGGGAAACAATACCCACCTTACCTGGCTTGTGGATGTGGCCGGGCATGATTCCGATCTTGCTTTCACCCGGCGTGATCACACCCGGGCAGTTAGGACCAATCATCCGTACACCTTTGCGATCGACATATTCTTTTGCGTAAAGCATATCGATCGTCGGGATGCCTTCGGTAATACAAACGATCAGCTCGATACCGGCGTCCGCCGCTTCAACAATTGCATCTTTACAAAAAGGAGCAGGAACGTAGATAACCGTTGCAGTGGCTCCGGTTTTTTCAACAGCATCACGCACGGTATTAAAAACCGGAAGACCCAGGTGCTCGGTACCGCCCTTGCCTGGGCTGACGCCGCCAACCATCTGTGTTCCGTAAGCAATGGCCTGCTCGGAATGGAATGTACCCTGCGCGCCGGTGAAGCCCTGACAGATTACCTTGGTGTCTTTATTGATCAGGATGCTCATTACTTACCCCCTGCGGCTTTGACGACTTGTTCTGCGGCATCCGCCAGACTGGTGGCGGCAATGATGTTGAGGCCGCTGTCCGCAAGCACCTTGGTGCCAAGCTCAGCGTTGTTGCCTTCAAGACGAACGACAACAGGAACCTTGACGCCCACATCCTTCACTGCGCCAATAATGCCTTCGGCAATCATGTCGCAACGGACGATACCACCGAAAATATTTACCAGAACTGCTTTAACATTGTCATCCGACAGGATGATTTTGAAAGCTTCGGTGACCCGCTCTTTGGTTGCCCCGCCGCCAACGTCCAAAAAGTTGGCTGGACGGCCACCACTGAGCTTGATTATGTCCATGGTGCCCATAGCAAGGCCTGCGCCATTAACCATGCACCCGATGTTGCCTTCGAGGGCAACGTAGTTCAGTTCCCATTTGGCAGCGTCGGCTTCACGGGAATCTTCCTGTGAAGGATCGCGCATGTCACGAAGCTTCGGCTGGCGATAAAGAGCGTTACCGTCTACGCCAATTTTGGCGTCCAGGCAGTGGAGGTCACCTTTGTCAGTGATAACCAACGGGTTAATTTCGAGCAGCGCCAGATCGTAGTCTTCAAACAGTTTTGCCAGGCCCATGAAAATCTTGGTGAACTGCTTGATCTGGTCACCTTTCAGGCCCAGTTTAAACGCCAGCTCGCGAGCCTGAAAAGGCTGCGCACCGACTAATGGATCGATGGTGGCTTTGAGAATTTTTTCCGGCGTTTCTTCTGCAACTTTCTCGATCTCAACGCCGCCTTCGGTAGACGCCATGAACACAATACGACGTGTGCCACGATCAACTACTGCACCCAGATAAAGTTCTTGATCAATATCGGTCAGGGACTCAACCAGAATCTTGCTGACGGGCTGGCCATGCTCGTCTGTCTGGTAGGTAACCAGGTTCTTGCCCAGCCATTTTTCAGCGAACGCTCGAATGTCATCTTTGTTGTCCAGCAGCTTTACACCACCGGCTTTACCGCGTCCACCCGCGTGAACCTGGGCTTTAACAACCCAGCGATCACCACCAATTTTGTCAGCTGCCGCTGCTGCTTCGTCAGGTGTATCGCATGCGATACCCTGAGAGACCGGCAAACCATATTCAGCGAATAGCTGTTTGCCCTGATATTCGTGCAAATTCATAACAATTGTCCCGCTTGTAAATGAAATGTCTGTTCCGTCGCGAAAAAACGCAAGGTTGCATCTTTTCGTTTATCGAGGGTGTCTTATTTTTTCTTACGACGGTTGGCGATGTGAATAGCGCCGTCGTTAACAGCGAGAGCAGCTTCGTGAACCGACTCTGACAAGGTCGGATGCGCAAAACAAGTCAGCGCCAGGTCTTCAGCGCTGGAGCCAAATTCCATTGCAATTACGCCCTGAGCAACAATTTCGGAAGCTTGGGGGCCGATAACGTGGAAGCCAAGAATGCGGTCGGTTTTCTCATCTGCAATGATCTTGACAAGGCCGGTAGCGGAGTTAGCTGCCATGGCTCGACCATTAGCCGCAAATGGGAAGGTGCCCACCTTATAGGCCTCACCCTCTGCCTTTAACTGCTCTTCGGTTTTGCCCACCCACGCAACTTCCGGGAAGGTGTATATAACGTTAGGGATGCAGTCATAGTTGACCTGCGGTTTATGGCCCGCGATCCGCTCTGCAACCATAACACCTTCTTCAGATGCTTTATGAGCCAGCATCGGTCCGCGAACCACATCGCCTACTGCCCAGACACCCGGGGCATCGGTCTGACACGTGTCGTCAACGAAAATAAAGCCGCGCTCATCGAGATTAACACCAGCATCTGCCGCTAGCAGGTTGTCGGTGTATGGGCGACGACCCACGGAAACGATCAGTTTGTCAAACTTGGCCTCTTGTTTACCGTTTGCATTTT
>JBBQMX010000122.1:0-6188 GCA_038329375.1 Pseudomonadales bacterium
TGGCTTTCAGCTCGGCTAGAACCTCCGGCCGGTCATACCACACCAGGGACGCCCAGCTCTCAGGCTCCCGAGGCTCCGGCCCGGCATCAACCTGGTGAAGGGGCAGGAAAGCCCGCGGCCCACTGGGATAGAATGCCTGCCAGGTAATATCTTTGGGCAGGCCCCGGTAAGTCACCGAGGCGACCAGGGCCTGTTGGGCATACTGATCACGGCTGGTGCCAACACCGGCCAGTTCGCGAACCTGAGATTGTGCCCCGTCGGCACCGATCACCAGCTGGCAGTCAACACGCCGGCCGCTTTGCAGGGTCACCTCTGCCAGGCTGTCGCCATTAACCAGCTTGACGATCCCGTCATTCGCCAGCACGGATACCGAAGGTTGGGCCGCAGCACTGTCCCAAAGTGCTTGCTGGGTGACGAGGTTTTCGACAATGTGTCCGAGATGGCTGACGCCAAGATCATCGGCGCTGAATGTGGTGCGATTGAGCCCGGCTGGTAGCAGGGCCGAAAACGGGTAAGGGCTCGCGTCCCAAACCGAAAGCCGGGCATAGGGTGTGGTGCGCATTTGTTCAATCTGAGCCCAGGCCCCCAACTGGCGAAGATACCGTTCACTGCCGGCGCTGAGTGCAGATACCCGGATGTCGGGCTGCTGATGTGGATCGAATTTTGGCGCGTTATCCCGGTCAACCAGCAAAACTGAGAGTCCTGCCTGGCCTAGCCCGGTTGCGAGGGCTGCGCCGACCATGCCGGCACCAACCACCACAATATCAACCTGTTCTCTCATGTTGGTTCCTTGTCTGTGGCCTCCAGTTTACGCGAAGAGGGCATACAGGCAAGCAACCCAAGTACTCAGTAGTGGATTGGCTCCAGGGCCGACGCATCCGGATGTAAAGGCGCCAGGTTCTTCTTGGAGCGACCTTTGGCCAGCCACGCAGGTTTTTGTACGCCAGGCCTGATAAAGCCCTGGTTGATGACCATGGGTTGCGCCAGACGCAGGAAATCGGCGGTTTTCATGTGAATGGATTCGGTATGGGAGCCGGCCGCGAATGCCAACTCGGGTTGAGAGGTCAGAGCTTCGCAGCAGAATACTGTCATATTAAAAAGATTACCGAAGGGGGGCATGGCGCCTACCTCGCAGTCCGGGAAGCGGGTCTCGAATTCTTGCTCGTCCGCCAGCTGCACGAAGTCGGTTTCGAGGATCTTGGTTAATCGATCCCAGCGAATCCGCCATGTGGCGGGCATGACAAGCATCGCCATTTTGCCATCGAGTTCGAGGATCACGGTTTTAATAACCTGGTCGCCAGCAATCTGGACATGGTGGGCCAGTTCCTGGGCTGTGAAGGCGGGGGGATGGGACAAGCACATGTATTCGGTGCTTGCGGAATCGAGAAATTCTTTTAACTGCTGTACCGGCATAATTGCAACCTCCTACCAGCAATGACAGCGTATCCCGAGCCTTTATACCTGCTGCACTAAAACTTGAACAACCGGTTCGCCCCGGGGACTGAGAAGCCACTTGAGCGCAGGTCTTCCACGTCAGAGGCTTCCTTTGTGAGTATACTTCAGTCAGCTTAGTCGAGGTTTGGAAGAATGCGAAAAAACCAAGCCGGAGCCGAGGATTCAGCCCCGGGGTTATTGGCGCTACGCTTTTATTTTTCCTGGTACATGTGCACATCGCGCTGAGGGAACGGAATGGTAATGCCTTCAGCGTCAAAGGCCTTCTTGACCTTCTCCTGCATGTCCCAGTAATACGGCCACAGATCATCGGTGGGCACCCAGGGACGAACAATCAGGTTGACCGAGTTATCGCCCAGGCTGCCCACTGCGATACGCGGAGGGGGATCGGTCAGGGTGCGTTCGTCTTCTTCAATCAGCCGCTTGATGATGGCTTTGGCTTTGTCGATGTCATCGTCGTAATGGATGCCGAACGTCATGTCGCAACGGCGTGTCCTGTAAATGCTGACGTTGGTTATAGTGTCGTTGGATAAGCTACCGTTGGGTATCACGATGCGACGGTTATCGAAGGTGTTCACTACCGTGTAGAGAATCTGGATTTCGGCCACAGCACCCAGAAAGCCCTGGGCCTCAATAGTGTCGCCGACTTTGAATGGCTTGAAGATCAGAAGCAGCACGCCCCCGGCGAAATTTGCCAGGCTGCCCTGTAATGCCAGGCCAATAGCCAGGCCGGCAGCACCGATGACGGCGATAAACGAGGTAGTCGCTATCCCGATCATGGACGCGACAGAGATAAACAGCATGACTTTGAATATGACACTGAGTAAACCACACGCGAATTTGTTGAGTGTGGGGTCCTTTGCGCCCAGCTTCTTGTCGAGCACATTAATGAAGCGGTTGATCAGCCAAAGGCCGACCACCAACGTCACGATAGCCAACAGCACTTTCGGTGCGTAGGTCATGACCATGGCAATGGCTTGTTGCAGTAACTCGGCAGCCGGGCTGTCGCCGCTGAAAAGATTTTCCATAGAGACTCCTTGTTCTTGGTTCATTGTAGGCATTGTGAATCGATTCGTGTTCAATACGTACTTGCCAGGCAAAAAGATCCCCGGCGCGTCGCCAGGGTTTGGGATTCCCATAACAGATAAAAGTGTCAAGTGCGCACTGCGCTCCCGGCCATCCGTTATCTGAAGTGGCGGCCGTCAAGCCATTTTCTGCGCCCAGTTCAGCAAGGTTTCCGGGCCGCCGCTCACTACGACGCGGCCTTGTTTCTGGCGCAGCTGATAGTCGTACATCGGGTCATAATAGTCTTTCAGAAGGGTTTGAATCCATTCATCATGACCTCCGAGCCCACCGCTGTTTTGCTGGAGTTCCAATGCTGCTTCCATGGTGGATTTCAGGTGGGCGTAACGGTCGCCTCCAAGCCGCTTGCGAAGGCGTTCCAGGGCACTTAAAAGATAATCCCGGAAATTGAGCCAGCCGGCTTCTTTACCGTCCCGTTCGATAAAATCTCTGACCATGTCGACAACATAGTCTTCCTTGATAATGGCTGTGCGCTCTTCGATCGGGCGTTCGAGTTCCATCATGGGCGCTTCCATCATTCGGACTCTCAGACTTTCTGGTAGACAGCAACGGCCAACCAGGTGGCTTTCGTCTTCCAGATATATATTTTTATGGGGCTGATGAGCCGTTTTCAGAAGTGCGATGGAGAGGCGGTTCTCAAAATCGATCTGGGTAGGCTGTGGGGTTATCTGGCGACCGAAGCTGGAGCCACGATGGTTCGCGATACCCTCAAGGTCAACGGAGTTAGGCAACTTATTCAGCAGGCGGGTTTTGCCAGTGCCGGTCCGGCCGCTGACCAGCGTAAACGTCTCACCTGCGACCGCTGCTTCAAGTTGTTCAATGAGAAAACGTCGAAGGGACTTATAGCCGCCCGTGATAAGGGGGTATTCAATACCTGCCTCCCGCAACCACTGCTGGGTCAGACGTGAGCGCAGTCCGCCGCGAAAACAGAACAGGTAGCCGTCGGGATGCCGGAGGGCAAAGCGTTTCCACGCGTCGATCCGGGCTGCTTTAATATCCCCTGAAACCAGTTGGTGGCCCAGTACGATAGCTTGCTCCTGACCCTTGTCTTTGTAACAGATGCCGACTCGATGGCGCTCTTCATCATTCATTAATGGGGCATTCAGAGCGAGCGGAAAGCTGCCTTTGGCATATTCCACGGGCGCGCGGACATCCATCAGCGGCGTGTCATTGATGAACAGGGCGAGGTAATCGTCGGTGTCAGGTCTGGACGTCATCTGCAGCAACCGGTAAAACATTCATTGGGGCGGGAGTATACATTGAGGCGGAAGTATAACCGAAAAAAAAGGGCAACATATGTTGCCCTTTTGTCGGAACAGGCCGACGCTTCCTTGTGCATGTTGCAACGACCCTGTCGCTTTCTTATCCTGAGGCCGGCTCCGTGGCGCCAGCGTCCGAGCCGGCGATCCAATTAGTTATCCCTTAAGCAATTCTTCCCTGTCGTCCCTGCTTCCCCTCTCATCCTGTGAGGGCACATCCAATGCTGCGTCCAGTTCCTTGTCATCCCTGACGTAACCACTATAGCAAGCTCTTTATAACAATCGTATGAAGTGTGCATTAACAGGAATACATAGACTTTTGGATTAAAACAAAAAGACTTTTAAAACAACAGCGTGAATTATCTATCGAAGATCTCTGCCGTTCTGCGCACGGAAGATTCGAGTATTCTCCTACAGCGCATGTAGGAAATATCGCACACGATAATGGGCGGATGTCGCTAATTCGTGAAGCGAGTTGTAACGAGATTTCGGAAAAATCCGTGCCAGAGCGCTACGCCGATGACAATGCCCGTGCCGTCTGCAGCCACGTCCAGTAGTGAGAATTCGCGGTAAGGGAGAAAACTCTGTACCACCTCGATAAGCAGGCCGAACAGCAACAATGGTGGTGCAATGTAAAGAAGGTGTGCCCTGGGCCACGCCAGAAAGGCCAGCAAGGTCAATTCCAGAAACGCAATGAAGTGGTTGATCTTGTCATTTGCTGGCGCCGGCACCGGGTAGTTTTCACTCGTGGTGGCCAGATAAAGCACCGCAATAACGGAAATCAGCAGAACCAGCTGCCACAATGGTTGGCAGGACAACAGTGTAATGATCCGGTTTTTGATGGCCATGGAAGAGTTCCGGCTGCTGTAAACGTCGCGACATGATATGCTTCCCGCCCCATTATTACCATTAACCAAGCGCAAAGTAGAGGTCAGGTCGCCATGGTAAAGGGCAATTTTTTCAGAGGCTTGGGATATCTCGGGGAAGGTTTTCGCTTGATCCGACAGCCCGGTCTGCGGTTGTTTGTGATGATTCCGTTGGTGCTTAACATCCTGCTGTTCGGTGCGCTATTCTATCTGCTTGCCGAATTCTTCAGCGTTCTGGTTGCCGCCGCCATGGGTATGTTACCGGACTGGGCCTGGCTGCAGAGCCTTGACTGGTTATTCTGGATTCTGTACGGCATCGTTATTCTGCTAATGCTTGCCTATGGCTTTGTTATCCTGGCCAATCTCATCGGTTCTCCTTTTTATGGTTATCTGTCAGAGCTGACAGAAAAACACCTGACCGGTCAGGAAGTCAGCACGGACGGCGGATGGGGACAAATAGTCCGGGATATTCCCCGTGCGCTCTGGCGCGAAGTTCAGAAAATTGCATATTACCTGCCAAGAGCGCTGGTGCTATTTATTCTCGGCCTGATCCCGGTGGTTAATCTGGTCGCGGCGGGCCTGTGGTTCGCCTTTAATTGCTGGATGATGGCACTGCAGTATGTCGATTACCCTGCGGACAATCACCGGGTCAGTTTCAAGGGCCTCAAACGCAACTTGCAAGGCACACGGTTAACCGCCCTTGGCTTTGGTCTTCCGGTCGCCCTCGGGGCTATGGTGCCGGTACTGAACCTTTTTGTGGTCCCGGCTGCGGTCTGCGGTGCGACGGCCTATTGGGTGCGCGAAACGTCCGGGCAGCCTGCGCTCAAGTCATAGGACGCTTTACTTTATTTAACACCTGTCTGGAGGTTTTTTGGACAACACAGATTTTGTAATTGGCCAGCGCTGGGTAAGTCACAGCGATGCCGGTCTTGGTCTGGGCATTGTCACCGATGTGTCCGGTCGTCGGGTGACCCTGGACTTTCCCGCCATCGACGAAGAGCGCACCTACGCTATCGATAGTGCGCCGCTGGCACGGGTTCGCTACCAACCGGGTGAGAATATTGAAACCTTTGATGGGGAATGTTTCACAGTAAGGGCAGTCGATGAGGTGGCGGGTGTACTGATGTATCACGGTGTCGATTCGGAAGCCGAACTGAGGGTGATTTCCGAGGTCAGGCTCAACAGTTATGTGCATTTTACCGAGCCCCACCAGCGCCTGTTTGCCGGACAGTTTGATCGTAGCGGCGCATTTCGTCTGAGGTTGGCTACTGTGCAGCATCAGGACCGTTTGCGTGCCTCGCCAGTTCAGGGCCTGATCGGCGCCCGCACCCAGCATTTACCGCATCAGATTTACATTGCTCACGAAATTGCCCGCCGCCACGCGCCCCGGGTATTGCTGGCCGATGAAGTCGGCTTGGGTAAAACCATTGAGGCGGGCCTGATCCTGCATTACCAGCTCCATACCGAGCGGGTGCGCAGAGTGTTGATTGTGGTGCCGGACTCGCTGGTACATCAGTGGCTGGTAGAG
>JBBQMX010000123.1:0-6160 GCA_038329375.1 Pseudomonadales bacterium
CCATCAATAATTTACGACCAGTGGCTAAGCCAGACGACTTCAAGGGTATCAAGCTGCGTGTTCAACCCAGCGATCTGTTTATCGACAGCTTCCGTGCGATTGGCGCAAACCCGACGCCAATGGCCTGGAGTGACGTTTTCACCGCAGTACAGCAGGGCACTGTAGATGGCCTGGAGATTCCGCTTGCAGTCATCTTCGCAAACAAGTATCCGGAAGTGACCGAATACCTCTCGTTGACCAACCACACCTACAACGCCCTCGCGTTGTTGATGTCAAAAGACGTCTTCGATGGCTTGTCGGAGGAGCTTCAAGACGCGGTCCGTGACGCCGCCAAACGCGCCATTGAACGCCAGCGGGCAACTGTAGCCGCCAATGAAAAAGACATCCTGCAACAAATCAAAGATGCCGGTATGAAGGTGAATGACATTGATGATGTCGAGGCTTTCCGAGCCAAAGTCGCAAACGTTTACGACGCGTACAGTGACAAAATCGGTGCCGATCTTGTCGACAAGGCGCTGAGCCAGGTTAGCGAATAAACAGGCATACACTGATCGCCGACGTAAGTTGGCAATCGGTCTTCGTGGGACATTCTCTCAATGTATCGTCATGTGGATACTGCCGGGCGCTGGGTAGTCAAAATCACCTACCTTCTAGGGGCTGTTAGTGCGCTGGTTATGTTGGGCAGCCTCCTAGTCGGGGTCTTCTACCGTTACGTACTTGACGCTTCTCTGGCCTGGAGCGACGAGGTCGCTACCCTCGCCTTTATTTGGACCATCTTCCTGTTTGCAAGCGCTCTTGTCCGCGACTTTGGCCATGTCCGGGTCGCACTTTTGCTGGATTCTCTTCCGCGTCTGGCCGCTGAAATTTTCGAGCGGGCCATCGTTATTTTAGTGTTAGTCTTCGGCTATATCCTGCTCACGACTGGCTGGGACTATACCGAGTTTACGGCGAATCGGGTGTCGGCGGCTGTCCGGTACCCGATGTGGCTGCAGACTGCGGCAATCCCCGTTTGCGGTGGGCTGATTGTCTTCCATGCAGTGGTTCTGTTGCTGCGCCCTACGTGGATCAGGGATATGCCTGAGGTGAACAATGGGTGACATCGGCTCAGTTATGATTATCGGCCTCTTCGTAATGCTGATTCTCGGGGTCCCCATTGCCATTACCCTGGGTCTCCTCACGGCCGTCGGCGTCTGGATGGCAGACAGCAATCCCATGATCATGGCCCAGCGCTTTCTGGCAGGCGGGTCCGTCTCCAGCCTTCTGGCCATCCCCGGGTTCATTCTCGCCGGTGAATTGATGAGTGCAGGTGGGCTCTCCCGCCGTCTTGTGCGAGTGGCATCGGTATTTTTTGGTCATCTGACCGGTGGACTTTCCATGTCTACTGTCGTGGCCGGCACGTTCTTTGGGGCAATTTCCGGTTCTGCGCCAGCTACTACCGCAGCGGTCGGCTCGATTATGATCGATGAGCTTGAAGCCAAAGGGTATAAACGGGGTTACGCCGCGGCACTGGCCACCGCAGTGGGACCACTTGGTCAAATGATTCCACCGTCTATCCCGATGGTCGTTTGGGGCGTACTAGCAGAGGAGTCCATTTCCAGACTTTTCCTCGCGGGGATTATTCCCGGGCTTATTGCAGCTGCTGGTTTTTGTGTCGTCAGTGTTTTATACGCACGGCGCATGGGGATACCCAGGGAAAGTCGTGCAACCAAAGCAGACATTCTGTTTGCTCTGCGCGATGGATCCTGGGCTCTGTTAGCGCCCGTGGTAATTCTTGGGGGTATCTACAGCGGGATCTTTACACCCACAGAGGCTGCAACGGTAGGAGCATTCTATAGTGCCCTGATAGGCCTGTTTTTTTACCGCGATCTGCACTTCAGGGAGCTCCCCGCCATCCTGATCAAGTCCATGCGCACAACTGCCGTCATCATGTTCATTATCGCTGTGGCTTATGGTTTCGCGTGGGTTATGGCCAGCGAACAGATCCCCGGGAGACTCACGGAAAGCTTGCTCGCTCTGACCACGAATCCGTTTCTTCTGCTGTTGATCATCAATCTCATGTTGCTCGTTCTGGGCGCAGTGATGGATAACATCTCCGCCATGGTGATTCTCAGCACGGTATTAATTGGTTTGGGTCAACAGATTGGTCTGGATCCTATACAACTCGGCGCCATGGTGGTTATTAACTTTGCGGTTGGAATGGTAACGCCTCCCGTTGGTTATTCCATTTTCGTGGCCTCCAGTATTAGCGGAATGCGGGTCGAGACCATAGCCCGCCATATCTGGCCGTTCCTGTTGGTACTCCTCGGTGTGGTTGGCCTGATTGCCTATGTACCCGCCGTGACGCTCTGGCTTCCTGGTTTTTATGACTGAATATGACCCCACGACCAACAGGTGAGACTCCAACGATGATTGCCCCTTCCGATATTCCGTCACCGGATCCAACTCCAGGTCAGCCTGCGCAAAAGCTACCTGCTGGCGCCTGTGACACCCACGCTCATCTCTTTGGGCCCCAGGAACGCTACCCCTATCATCCAGATCGAAACTACACACCACCCGATGCCAGCGAAACGGCTTATCGACACCTGTTAAAAACCCTTGGTTTTGAGCGTGCGGTGTTAGTACAGCCGAGTGTCTATGGCACCGATAACCGCAGGATGCTAGACACACTTTCCAGCATCACCGCTAACGACGAGCTGCAATGGCGGGGAATTGCCGTCGTCGATCGCCATGTCAGTGATAACGAATTACACTACATGCACAAGGTAGGGGTACGTGGGATTCGAGTAAACATGGTGTTCCCGGGTGGAGTCACCTTTGATGACGTCAAGGCCCTCGCTGATCGCATCAAGTCGCTGAATTGGCATATTCAGTTTTTTGTTGATGTATCAAAGTTTGAGCGCCTGGCGGAACGGCTGAACAATTTGCCCGTGCCATCAGTGGTAGATCACATGGGCCATATGCCGACATCATTCGGCCTCGACCACCCGGGTTTTAAAGAGCTTCTAAGCTTGGTGGCCGATGGGCGAACCTGGGTGAAACTTACGGGTCCAAATCGCATCAGCTCTCTGGATCACGCGCCATTCACAGATGTTGATCCCTTCTTCCTGTCGCTGCGAGCAGCCCGTGAAGACCGCTGTCTCTTTGGCACAGATTGGCCACACGTCAAGCTTCCCGGTTCCATGCCCAAAGATGCCACTCTTGTTGATGAGTTTTTGAGGCTGGTGCCTGAATCTTCTGCTCGTCAGGCTATCCTTGTCGATAACCCTAATCGCTTGTATCAGTTCACCTGAAACAAAATTGATTTGTAAAACCCTCAATCTGGATATGCTTAGAGCTTATGAATGAGCAACTGAAAACCCGAGGTCCCGCGGTACCTGCGGACCAACTGATCGATGTTTATCGGGCCCGTCAGGATGTACCTTCGCCCTGGACCGTGGTGAGCGACCAGGTCATGGGCGGCGTTTCCAGTGCTGCGCTGCGACAGGACGACCGTCATGACTCGATCTGCACCTGTTTGGCTGGCCAAACCCGTCTCGAGCACAACGGCGGGTTCGTGCAAATGAAGCTTGATATCGAGCCAAGTTGGTCGTGCGCTGACTACGGGGGTATATTCATCGAGCTGTGCGGTGCGCCGCACGACTATAATCTGCACATAAAAACGAATCAGCTGGACAAGCCCTGGCAATCCTTTCGCTGCACCTTGCCGGTGGGGCCGCAATGGACCCGTTTCATCGTGCCCTATGGGCAGCTGCTCGCCCACCGCACCGAGGCTGAGCTGCAACCTGTGGATATCAAAAGCGTTGCCGTGGTCGCCATTGGAACGGCATTCGAGGTCGACGTCTGCGTGCGGCGATTCGGCTTTTTCTTCTAGGTTGATCACCAATGCTCCAGACCAATCCCAACACGAGGACCACACATGAAAACGCTGAGAACCCCCGATTCGTATTTCGCGAACCTGCCCGGATTCGATTTTGCCCCACACTATCTGATGGTAGACGATACCGAAGGGGGTGAACTGCGAGTACATTACCTCGACGAAGGCCCAAAGGACGCCGATCCGATATTACTGCTGCATGGGGAGCCTTCATGGTGTTATCTGTATCGCAAGATGATCCCAATACTGACTACAAAAGGACACCGCGTGATTGCCCCTGACCTGCCCGGTTTCGGCCGGTCAGACAAGCCCGCGTCCCGCACCGACTATACCTACCAGGGCATGTCGATTGGATGCAATCGGTAGTCGACCAATTAGACCTCAAGAGCATCACCCTGTTCTGTCAGGATTGGGGCGGCCTGATCGGCCTGCGCCTGGTAGCAGCCAACCCAGATCGGTTTGCCCGGGTAGCGGCGGGAAACACCATGCTCCCGACCGGCGATCACGACCCGGTCACCACCGGCGGTGACCGGGTCATGCAAAAACTCATCCCCGGAACCCAAAACCAGGGGCACACAATCATTGCCAACGGCGGGCATTTTCTTCAGGAAGATCAGGGCGAAAAAGTGGCTGAGCTCTTGGTTAAGTTCATCCGTGACAACCCGAGATAATTCGCGACCCTCAGCCCTGCAATCGACCCCGTCGTCTTCGGCTTCCTGCATGACGACGACAAGCCCCCGTCGCCGGATGACTTCTACTCTTCGTAGACCATCTTGCGCACCATGCCGCCATCCACCACGATGTTTTGTCCGGTGATAAACCCTGATTGGGGAGATATCAGATAATGCACCATTGCCGCGATATCGTCGGGTTTACCGACCCTGCCTGCAGGATGCTGGGCGTGGTCGCTTGCGCTGAGGGGCGCCGGCTCCCGGCCGTCCTCCGGCATGCGGGTATCGATCCACCCCGGGCTGATGCAGTTGACTCGCACCTCCGGCCCCAGGCTGACGGCAAGGGCGTGGGTCAGGGCCACCAGTCCGCCTTTGGTGGCGGCATAGGCTTCGGTATTGGCTTCGGACTGCAGGGCGCGGGTGGAGGCCATGTTGATGATAGCGCCCCGGGTCCGGCGCAGGTGCGGTACCGCGTGTTTCGCCATGAGGAAGGGGCCGGTGAGGTTGACGTCCAGTCGCCTCTGCCATTCCGCCAACCTCAGCTCTTCCACCGCCCCGGTAAAGGGGTCTGCCAGGCCGGCATTGTTCACCAGCGCATCCAGCCGACCTCCCCACTTTATCACCTGACGCAACGCCAACTCGACGTCGCCTTCTTCGGCCACATTACAGCGCACGAAAAGCACGTCCTCTGGGCCGCCAACCGCCGCGGTAACCTCATTCGCGGCAGTGTCATCAAGATCGAGAAAAGCGACCCGCCAATCCTGCTTTAGCAGATACGCCACAATGCCCCTGCCTATGCCATGGGCTCCACCGGTTACCAGGGCAACATTGCGATCATCAGTCATCGATCGACCTCCTTCAGAAACATGAACGGAATACAGTGGAAGGTTTTATCGCTTGACCAGCTGATTGGCTACACCATGCACGCCCTTGCCATGAATATCTGCCTTTACCCCTACTGGGTTCTGCACCTTACCGGGGCGCTCGACAAAAGCCGTCTTGCAGCCAGCGTTGGCGGCGCCCGAGATGTCCCAGGCGTGCGCTGCGATCATCATGAAATCACCGGTCTGTATCCCGAGCCTTTCCGCTGCCATGGCATAGGGTTCACGGGCAGGCTTATAGCGCTTGACCTCATCCACCGACAGAATATGGTCGAAAAAGTCAGTCAGGCCTGCAAACTTCAGCTGCTTCCTGGCGGCTGCAAGTGTGCTGTTGGTCAGCGCGGTCAGTTTGTAACCGTTGTCCCGCAGCAATGTCAGTGCCTGAGGCACATCTTCATGGGCTGGCAGACTGAGAATGCCGTCAATAAGAGCGCTCTGATCCTCCTCCGACACGTCAATTTCACGCCGTTTTCCCACCATCACCAACGCACTCTTCGCCAGATCACCAAACGGCAGGTAATCATCGATTATGGTCGCGGTAAGCCAGTTTTCCTGAAGGGTGAGAAACCATTCCTGTCGAGTTGACGCATCATTAAAAAGCCGTTCAAATAATGGATCCAGAGCGGAAACGTCAAGCAAGGTTTCGTTCACATCAAATACCAAATGTTCTGTCATGACTATCCTCTAGTGTTCAGTGAGTTTGTGAACTCGGGTATTGGGGAGTTCCATACCGA
>JBBQMX010000124.1:0-6150 GCA_038329375.1 Pseudomonadales bacterium
CATTACTGCTGAACGTCAACAGCGCCATGCTCAGATATATACACAGGGCGACCAGCGCAATAACGGCGCCCTCCCGGGCACCCTGAGCAACCAGACGGCGAAAGCGCTGTTGTTTTTCAGTCAGTCCAGGCGTTTTATTCAGCTTTTTTGGCTCTGCCATGAATGCTCAGATATTCCCTTGCTTTTCCATTTAGCCTGAAAACCCGGGTACTGCTCTGGCACGCAGAGTAATACATTACTCGGTCAGTGCAGCGAGCCCGCGTTTCAGATCGGTCTTGATATCATCTAATGACTCTATACCCACGGAAATCCTGACCAGGTTGTCGGTGATACCGGCGCTGGCTTTGTCTTCCGGCGACAAACGTCCGTGAGTCGTTGTCCCTGGATGGGTAATGGTGGTTTTCACATCACCCAGATTTGCCGTAATGGAAATCATGCGGGTTGCGTCAATAAAAGCCCAGGCCGCCTCCCGCTCACCTTTAACCGTAAACGAAAGCACACCGCCGAAACCGCTTTGCTGCCGCGCCGCCAATTCGTGCTGTGGATGGCTCTTGAGACCGGCATAGAACACCCGCTCAATACCCGGCTGCTGATCTAACCATAGCGCCAACTCTAGCGCATTATCACAATGGGCGCGCATACGAATTGGCAAGGTTTCCAGACCCTTAAGGAACACCCAGGCGCTAAACGGACTCATAGTCGGGCCTGCAGACCTGAGGAATCCGTAAACCTCTTCCATCAGTTTACCAGGGCCGACGACGGCACCGCCGACACAACGTCCCTGGCCATCAAGATATTTGGTGGCAGAGTGAATGATGATGTCCGCACCAAACTCAAAAGGACGCTGCAGCACCGGTGTACAAAAACAGTTATCCACCACAAACAAAGCCCCGGCAGCCTTGGACAGCGCAGAAAGTGCGGACATATCCGCCACTTCACAGAGCGGATTAGAGGGCGTTTCAATGAACAACATTCGGGTTTCCGGCCGAATCGCCGATTCCCAGGCAGCCATATCCGTCAACGAGACAAAGGTCGTTTCGAGACCGAATCTGGCCATGTATTTCTGGAACAACACATTGGTAGTGCCGAACACACCTCTTGAGCAAATGACGTGATCGCCACTTTTCAGCAGCCCCATGCAGGTGGCCAGAATCGCGGCCATGCCGGACGACGTAGCCACTGCACGCTCACCGCCTTCCATCGCCGCGATTCTGGCTTCGAAAGCCTGAACGGTGGGGTTGGTAAACCGGGAGTAAATATTGCCTGGTTCCTCACCGGAAAACCGGGCTGCCGCCTGGGCGGCACTGCCGTATACAAAGCTGGAGGTCGGAAATATGGCGTCACTATGTTCAAGCTGGCCGGTTCTGATCTGGCCAGCACGCACAGCCAGTGTGTCGACCGAGACGCCTTCCAGGTCTGATTCCGGAATCCAGTTATGCTCTTCACGGCGGTAGGTCATAATTCAGTGCCTCAATCTTCGTCGTTATAAAGGTCGATGATACCGTTATCCATACCGCTATCCATGTCCTGACCAGCATTGTTCCTCGACTGGTTGTCGTCGGAGCGCTGCTCTTCCAGGTGTTGCAGGTAGGCTTTGTCAATGTCACCGGTGACATAATCACCGTCGAAAACCGAACACTCCCACCGTTCGATATTCGGGTTCACGTCGCTCACGGAGGCAATCAGGTCTTCCAGATCCTGATACAGAAGCCAGTCGGCTCCGATCAATGTCTGTATTTCCTCAATACTGCGATCATGGGCAATCAGTTCGCTGGCTGCCGGCATATCTATACCATAGACATTCGGGTAGCGAACCGGGGGCGCAGCGGATGCAAAGTAGACTTTGCGGGCACCGGCGTCCCGCGCCATTTGCACTATTTCCTTACAGGTGGTGCCCCTCACAATTGAATCGTCCACCAGCATCACATTCTTGCCTCTGAACTCCAGATCGATAGGGTTCAGTTTCTGGCGTACGGATTTCTTGCGCAGGGTCTGTCCGGGCATGATGAACGTACGGCCAATGTAGCGGTTCTTGATAAAGCCTTCCCGGAATTTGACCCCCAACCTGTGCGCCATTTGCATCGCGGAGGTCCGGCTGGTGTCAGGGATGGGCATAACGACGTCGATATCGTGATTCGGTCGCTCTCTGAGAACTTTTTCAGCCAGAGTTTCACCCATTCTGAGGCGGGCCTTATAGACCGACACCTTATCCATAATGGAGTCCGGACGGGCAAAATAGACGTGCTCAAAAATACACGGAATCAGGCGTGGGTCCTCGGCGCACTGCTCGGTATACAAGGTACCGTCGGTTTCAATATATACCGCTTCCCCGGGTGCAATGTCTCGAACCAGCCTGAAGCCAGCCGCGCTGAGCGCCACGCTTTCGGAGGCTATCATGAACTCTTCACCAGATTCGGTTTTACGGACCCCGTAGCAAACCGGACGAATACCCTTCGGATCACGGAACCCGACAATACCGTAACCGGTAATCATGGCAATGACTGCGTAGGCGCCACGACAACGCTGGTGAACCGACCGGACTGCGGCAAAAATCTCATCCTTGGTCGGGTCAAGTTTGCCCTGTTTTTGCAGCTCATGAGCGAACACGTTCAGCAGGACTTCTGAATCAGAATTGGTGTTTATGTGGCGCAAATCAGTGCGGAACAGGTCCCGACTGAGATCGTCAGCGTTGGTCAGGTTACCGTTGTGCGCCAACGTAATCCCATAGGGGCTGTTAACGTAAAACGGTTGCGCTTCGGCCGAGCTGGAACTTCCTGCGGTCGGATAACGAACATGGCCGATGCCGACATTGCCGACCAGACGCCGCATATGCCGCGTGCGAAACACATCCCGAACCAGGCCATTATCCTTCCTCAGGAAAAAGCGTTCATTCTGAAACGTAACGATACCCGCTGCATCCTGGCCCCGGTGCTGTAAAACCGTCAATGCATCGTAAATCGTCTGATTTACGTTGGTGGTACTGACAATGCCGACTATTCCACACATGGATGCTGCGTTCTCCAGAATATTAGAAACTGAATATTAGCGAGACGACGTTTCGGACGCTGCCCCGTCAGGCTCACCGGAGGATGCCGGACCCAGAAGTCGGCCGAATTCATCCCCCAGAGTACGGCGTGACCAGTCTTCGACCACGGCCAGACGTTCAATCATTATGGATGTTCGCCACCAGGTATCGTTTGACAGCGGTGTATAACGCGTAAACGCAATCGCAACAATCACCACGACAACGCCCCGGAGCATACCAAAGCCCATCCCCAATACGCGATCCGTCGCAGTAAGCCCCGTTGCCCGAACAAGGTGGCCGATCATGTTGTTAATGATAGCCCCGACAATAAGTGTACCGAAAAACAGGATGGCAAAAGCCGCAATCAGCCGAACCATTGGAGTTTCTACGGTACTTTCCAGCAATGACTGCATCTGGGGGTGAAAGGTGCGGGCCAGAATGAACGCGGCGACCCAGCTCACTAGCGAGAGCGCCTCTTTGACAAAGCCACGCTTGAGGCTGATAAGTGTGGATACTGCAATCAGGGCTATGATGACCCAATCAATCCAGATCAGCGCATTCATGAGCAACTCAGTGGCAAAACGGGAGCGCGAATTCTATCAGGAAACCCGGTCACACCAAACAGGTAAAGGGGGAAAGTCCGAAGCTTACTGATCTCCGGACGTAACGAGGCCATTAACACCGAACTCTGCATCCAATGTTTTTTTGGCGTTCTCGGCGTCGCTTTTCTCAGCAAAGGGGCCCGAGAAAACCCGCGTAAAGGTGGCGTCTCCCCGCTCAATACGCTGTATATGGGAGTCATATCCTTTCTCGCGTACATTATCACGAAGGCGTCGGGCGTTGTCTGCGTTACCAAAACTACCTAATTGAACCACCCAGGCACCTTCAAGCGAGCGCGCGAATTCTGCCGACCCGGTTTCCTGCGCAGGTTCTGAATCTGGCTCGGGTTGCGCCGGTTCAGGCACCGGGTTTTGAATGGGTTCTGGTTGCGAATCTGTGGCACTGAGGTCTAAAGCTGGAGGTGCCACTGGCTCTACCGGGGCCGGGACCAGCTCCGAATCAGGTGTTGGCTGCTGCACTATGGTATCTGACGCACGCTCCTCCAGACGGTAGGAAGGCGCTTCTTCATCAAGCACCGGCGGCGACTCTACTGCCGGAAATGGCGGCTGTTCAGGAATATCGATTACGCGAGATGAACGTTCGGTATGCGGTTCGTCAAAAAGCATGGGCACAAAGATAACTGCCAGTGACACCAGAACCACAGCCCCGATTACCCGTTGCTTGAGTCCATCCACGTTAACTGCTCCTCCTGTGAATTCCACCCGAAAGCCGGGCTACTTAACTGCCAGCCTGTGCGGATACTAACCGGCGACAGACAATAACTCAAAAATGCAGCCAGTCCATGACTGATCTTTAATAACGTTCCACACCTGAATCAAACCACGTTCAAGTGGCTTCTGGCTTCAGACACAGCGAAAAAAGAACCGAAAACAATCACTATGTCGTTCACCCCGGCCTCGGACAATGCGAGCTCCAGCGCCTCAGGCACGGTGTCTGAGACGCGGTATGGCCCGAGAACAGGTACCACCTGACCCAACCGCTCTTCAAGCCCGGCTGCATCAACGCCCCTGGGGACTGAAAGCCCGCCTGGCATCCAGTGATCCACGACGCCTGCCATTGCTGACACAACACCTTGGGTATCTTTGTCAGTGAGGCAGCCGTAAACCGCAAATATTCTGGTGCCTTCGACTTTCAGTGATTCCAGCCTGCGGGCCAGCCAACGAGCGGCATGAGGGTTGTGCCCTACATCCGCGTAGACCGAAGGCGCTGTGCCGATAAGCTCAAACCGACCCGGCATGCTCACCGACCGGAGGCTATCGCTGATAATCTGATCGGTAATGTCGGGCTGCAGCAAACAACTGGCCTGCACCGCAGCAGCGATCGAGGTCTCTGGTAACGGGCTCACAGGCACCTGAATGCATCGCCCTGATGCCGCCAGGTTGATCGAGAGGCCCGCTGTCTCAACAGCAATTGAGTAATCTATTCCGTATCTCAGTAATGGCACTTTCTGGGCAACGGCTTGTTGCAACACGGAACGGGGTGGGTCCGTTTCGGCATAAATTGCGGGCTTTCCAAACCTCAGGATGCCAGCCTTTTCAAACCCGATGGTTTCGCGATCTGTGCCGAGCCAGGCGGTATGGTCAATATCCACCGAAGTGATAATAGCAAGCTCGGAGTCAAGGACATTGACTGCATCCAGGCGCCCCCCAAGGCCGACTTCCAGAATCCAGTCATCCACACCTTGCGCTTGCATGATCAGAAAGCACGCCAGGGTGCTGAACTCAAAATACGTCAGAGATACGTCTCGCCGGACCGCGTCAATGGTTTCAAACGCCGAGATTATCTCGTCATCATTCACCTCTGAACCGTTGATCCGTATGCGTTCGTTGTAACGACTAAGGTGCGGTGAGGTATAGGCGCCCGTGGTCCGCCCTGCGCCCAGCAATATAGATTCCAGGCAAGCAACTGTGCTGCCTTTGCCGTTGGTACCCCCAACGGTTATAACGCGCCCTCTGATCGGCCCGGGAAAGAGGCGCCTTAACACTAGCAGTACGCGGTCGAGACCAAGATCAATTTCAGAAGGGTGAGCGACTTCAAGATAACGCAACCACTGGTCCAGGGAGGCGCCAGTGGCTGGTGCGGTCGTCATAGGTGTGCTGCGGTCAGGCTTCCGGGGCATCGAAGTCCGGCTTCTCCGACACTTCAAACTCAATCGGAGCTTCTACGGCCGGACGTTCCTGGCCGGTGAACTTAGCCAGCACTGCCGCTATCCGTTCACGCATTTTGTGACGGTGCAGAATCATGTCGATGGCACCGTGTTCCAGCAGGAATTCACTGCGTTGGAAGCCCTCCGGTAGTTTTTCCCGCACCGTCTGCTCGATAACCCGGGGGCCGGCAAAACCGATGAGTGCGTTAGGCTCGGCAATGTTCAGATCACCCAGCATAGCCAGACTGGCAGAAACGCCGCCGAACACCGGGTCCGTGAGTACCGAAATGTAAGGGATACCTTCTTGCTTCATCCGTTCCAGAACTGCAGCGGTTTTGGACATATGCATTAATGACAG
>JBBQMX010000125.1:0-6141 GCA_038329375.1 Pseudomonadales bacterium
TCTGCGATCGGCTGGCGACATCGTCCAGGCTAGAAAAAGCCAGCGTAGCAATGCGCTGGCTTTTTTTTGCAGACTCACTCCGATAAAGAAATGAGTTGAAGAGGATTTGCTTTGGTCGATGTTGCGCTTTGGTCAGTGCCTTTAGTGGCAGCTATTGTAGGCTGGTTGACTAACTGGCTTGCGATCCGAATGTCGTTTCGCCCTGTCCATTTTATTGGCATTGGCGGCTGGCTTGGCTGGCAGGGCGTTATTCCCCGAAAAGCGGAAAAGATGGCGCATATCTGTATAGATCGCACCCTGGATAAGTTGGACGATCTTAACGCTGTTTACCAGAAGCTCGAGCCCGAGCGCATTGTCGAACAGATTATTTCCCAGGTTAATCCACGCCTTGAAGAATACATCGATGAAGTGATGTACGAGATTCAGCCAGTGCTCTGGGACAACTTGCCCAATTTCCTCAGACAACGCGTCTATGAGTGGGCGAGAAACCAACTGCCGTCCCGTATTGAGTCTTTGGTCGCGGAGTTTGGCGATGACTTCTCCGATCTGGTAGACCTGAAAGCCCTGCTGAGCCGCGAGTTAAAGCACCAGCCGGACCTGATGAACCGGATGTTCAGTGAGGCTGGCCAAGTCGAGCTCCGGGCCGTTATCAATGATGGCGCATGGATCGGCGGTTTGCTCGGTGCTCTAATCTTGCCTTTGTGGGTGCGCTATCCGGAACCCTGGCTGCTGCCAGTGGCGGGTTTTTTCGTCGGTTTTGCGACCAACTGGTTTGCCATTAACCTGATTTTCCGGCCTCTTGAACCGAGGCGAATTCTGTTCTGGCGCGTCCAGGGACGGTTTCTCAAGCGCCAGTCAGAAATAAGCGAAGTCTGGAGTCGGCTGGTAGCGGAAGAGCTGATCACCATCGAGAAAGTGGCAGACGCCATGATCCATGGTGAGCATGGAGACCGGACGCGCGCGATCATCCAGAAACACCTGAGACCGCTCCTGGACAACTCTGTCGTAATGAAGCTGACCACGCAGGTTGCCATCGGGATGACTGGTTATAGTGATCTGAAGAAAACGATGAATACCAAAGCATTAAATGCAACACATGATGTATTTTGTGATCCGGAGTTTAACCGTGAAAGAGCACCAGTGGTAGCAGGTGTTCTGGCTGACCAGATGAAATCCCTGGCGTCAGCGGAGTTTCAGGACATTCTGAGGCCCGCGTTCAAAGAGGAAGAAATCAAATTGATGCTGGTGGGCGGTATAATGGGTGCAGCGGCAGGAGCGATCCAGTTCGGGCTCTTTGTGTTCTGGCCAATATAAGGTTCACCGTCACGCAGGGGATTAACAAATTACTAATGCCCGAATTGGTAATCAGACGAGAGATTAACTATGGCATTCTGGCAACTATTATTGATTCAGATCGCGGCCACAGGCCTCACAGTTTCGTTAGTTATGACAGGGTTTTATCGCTGGGTGCTCAGGCCGTATCTGGACCAGAAAATGAAAGAGCTTGCAGATATTGCGGAGGGCATTGAACCCAAGGTTACTCGCGGCGTTAAAACCGGAGTTTCAGAGACGCTTCGGGAACTGCCTGAGAGCACCGTGCGAGACTCTTCCAAACAGTTTTTCAGGTTTGGCTCTGATCTGATGGAAAACGGATTGAGCAGTTTTCTGGGTGGCTCAGAAGAGCTTCGCCGCCGCCGGTCACGGGCAATCCGCAAGCGGGAAGGGGTGCAGAAACAGCCGGCGTCAGACACTCCGAGCGACGGGGGCTGAATCAAACCGCTGGCGGTCCCGTGTTTGCCAAAGGTTCTTGGCTTGTAACATAGCGGCCTCCTGACTCGCTGCCTGGCCAGATTCATAGAGCGCCAGCGCGGCGGTAGAGAGAATGGCGGCTTCGCCGTAGCTGTCTTCCTGGCGTCCTTGCCAGAGCGCCAGCATCTGTTCCACGCTCAGTGTTTCCGGTTTGACGTGGCGGCGTTCAAAAAGTGCCGGCCAGGTGTCCTCTTCCAGTACTGCCACCTGCCTGTAATGGCGTGCCCGAAAAACTTTCAGAATATTGTCCGGGTTACGCTCAATCTCGCCCCCTTCACCGCGTATGACTGCGATCCGGTTGTACCCAAGCAACAGCCCCGCTTCCTGATGAAGCCCTGCATAGGGCGGGTGGAATATACCTTGCAACACCAGCGGCGCGCTTAGCGGGTTAATGAGGCGTGACAATGAATGCACCGGAGAACGAAGCCCCAGAATTGGTCGCAAGTCGATCATTTCAGCCAGTTTGGGGGCCACAACCGCTAGTGGCAGGTAGCTCAGGTGCTCTCGATCCAGTTGCCGGGCTACTTCTGCCCAGCCCTGCGCGGGGCTGAGGCCAAAGGATTTCATCACTTCAGTCAGGTAAAGCCGCTCCGGTGTATGGCCCTCGGCGCCGTGCACGAACACTCTCAAGCCGTGCTGGGCCAATAAGAGTAAGGAGAACAGGAACCAGGGCGCATGCCGCCGTTTTCCGGCGTAAGAGGACCAGTCGATATCGGCCCGCAAATCTACCGGTGCCCCGGCACCGGATCGCACTGCATCGACAAAACCGGCGAGCTCATCCGGGGTCTCTTCCTTGACCCGCAATAACATCAGGAATGCGCCCAGCTGAACGGGCTCTGCTTCACCCGCCAGAATCATCGACATTGCATGGCGCGCTTCTGCACGGCTCAGCGACCGGGAACCCCGCTTACCCTTACCGAGGATGCGCACATACGGGGCAAACGGATGTTCACCGGGCTTTGGTTCAGGCAGAGCGTCGTTGATGTCTGTGGTCATGGTACTTCCTGTTGTCTTCGTCGGTGCGGATGCGGTCATCGCCTCAGCGAAACGCTGATCAATTCTCTAGAGACAGTTGGTTGGCCTGGGTAATCCGGCGATCCGGCAGGCGGTTTTCGCCGGAGTGCCCGGAAACAGCTGCATCAGGTAAATACTGTTGCCTTTACTCTCATCTAAACGTTCTTTCACTGCTTTGACAAACAGCCGGTTCGAGGGTGGCGATATTTCATGTTGTTTGTAGAATTCTCGCAATAAATAAATAATTTCCCAGTGCTTTTCGTTAAGTTCTATCCCGCCTTCGGCTGCAATTTGAGCAGCCACAGGCGCGGACCCTTCGTTGGCATGTTGCAGGAACCCTTCGTTATTTCGCAGTGGTGCAGAAATTGTCATCACCAATTCACTACCCGCTGGTGGGTCTCCGTTAAGGCTACTAAGCCGGAGTAATCAATCATTTTGACGGCTGGCTCTGCACTTTGCGATAACGCCCGAGCTTGGACATCCTGATGTAAGGCATAACATGTCGGCAGTGGCAGTTCGCCAAAAACCAATGCAGCAACAGCGTTTTCTATCAGCACCAGCGAGTCGTCCTCTGCCAGCGCCTCCAGACAGGCCGAAAAGCGGGGGTGGTCCGGAGCCTTGTTGATAATGTGCAGTGTCGGCATTGCGGCCTCGCGAGATGACTATAGGGCTACAACAGAGTCGAACTGTTGATAGAAGGCCGGCGTGAGGTCAGTCTCGCAAGCGGCTTCAGGAAGCTGGTCCGATGGTAACCGATATTGGCGAAGGGCAGCTTTATCTGCAATCAGGGTCGATACGCCAAAAATCGTGGCGGCCGCCAGGTTCCGCTCGACAGACTTCTGGTGCAACTGATCAGCAGCTTGCCCCGGGCGCAGCCAATTTACACCGGCACCGCGGAACAGAAGTGTTACAGGCCTGTCAAAAGCGGCTAGAGAAAATGCCATATCGAGCGCTTCCCGCCCGCGCCAATCGCCGTAAGGCAGGCTGTCGATGACGATGAGTGTGTTCATAGCATTAATCCGTAGGCAGAAAATAGAGAATTCGTGACGAACTCACTGTCGCTTCAACCCAGTCTCCAAGGCCCGCCATTTCAAACGGTTCAGCAATGTTACTGGCCGGTTGTTCATACCGGGTCTGCTCTGCACTGTCGAGAATGCCCCTCCGCAAGGCGGAGGCAATGCACGCGACTGCCGGTGTGCGAGTCTCCATCAGGAATTCGCTCCAGGCCTGCGTCCAGTTGAGCTCATCGCCAGGGGGCGTGGCAAGACAGGACGCCAGATAAACACCGTTACCATACAGAAACACGCTGTCGAGCCTGTGACCAGCTTCGAAAAGCGCTCTTGCAAAGGCAAGGGCACTTTGGGGTGCCTGGCTGGTGTAGGGCGCACCGGTAATAACCAAGGTGTAGGAGAGCGGTGTTGTTTGAGTCATAAGTGACCAGAGTCAGAAAAGTCGGGCTAGCAAACAGTGTAACCGGAAACAAAAAAACCCCGGTATTAAACCGGGGTTTTTACCGCAACTGACGTTCTCAGTCGTTGCCACCAAAGGCACCAAGCAAGTGCAGCAGGCTGGTGAACAGGTTGTAGATGTTCAGGTACAGAGCTGTTGTTGCCATGATGTAGTTGGTTTCGCCACCGTTTACAATGCGGCTGGTGTCAAACAGGATAAAGCCTGACATAAGCAACACAACCGCGGCGCTCAAGGCCAGGCTGAAAGCACTTACAGCAACGCCAAACATGCTTGCGACCAGTGCGCCGACCATACCGACAATTACCACCACAAGGCCCGCGACCAGCATGCCTCGCATGAAGCTGAAGTCTTTCTTGGTGGTGAGAACGTAGCCGGACAGTGCAAAGAAGACCAATGCTGTTCCGCCGAGGGCCTGCATCACAACCTGGCTGCCATTAGACATTGCAAGGTAGTGCAGGAGGGTGGGGCCAAGTGCAAGACCCAGCAGGCCGGTGAAAGCAAAAACAACAGCGATACCGGCCGAGCTGTTGGCTGTACGTGGCAGTACCAGCCAAACGAGGGCAAGGGCGCCGAGCATGCACATCAAGCTGACACCGCGGCTCATTTCAATGGCCATGGATAGCCCAGCCATCGCAGCACTGAACAGCAGTGTCATAGCCAACAGCGTGTAGGTATTCCGCAGGACCTTTGTAGCCTCTGCGCTTATGCCTGTGCCTGCGGAAGCCTGTCCTGAATAAGCACCCTGGCCTTGCTGGACTTTGAACTGTCTGTTTTCCATCATCATCTCCGGTTGTAGCAACACTGAGGAAATAGTTGTCTCCCCCTATAATAATGTCGAAAGCGGAACTTTCAATCATTTAAGACCGAAAAATATTAATAAAGATCCCTCGAGAGGAGAAATAAGTAATCCGGCTGTCAAGGCGTTGACACATAGGACTATTCCGGTATCATTCACACCGCTGTCGCAACGGCAGTCAGGTAACTTGCAAGTTACGAAGTAAACAGAAAACGGTGGGCTGGCAGAGTGGCTTAATGCAGCGGTCTTGAAAACCGCCGTACGTTAGTAGCGTACCCGGGGTTCGAATCCCTGGCCCACCGCCACTTTTAAGTCGTTCCTCAATACTCGCGCCGTACCCCCCCTAAGTTCTTTCAGCTTCCCCTGCCAAATTCAGCACTCAAAATCGCGATAGATATACGCTGAGTCTGCCTGCTGAACTCGGTCTTGATTCAATCGTTTTCGTTTAAGCCTCTGACCCCAACGACTTTGCGCGTTCAGCACGGGCCGCCAGATCCTCAGGATCATTGTCGGGTACGGTCCAGCCCTGTAGATTCTCTTCAATCAGCGAGACCAGCGCTTCGATATGACCGGGGGTCGCATTCAGTGCCGGGATGTAATTAAACGCCTTGCCTCCGGCCTCCATGAAGTAGCCCCGGTTTTCTTCGTCGATTTCCTCAATGGTTTCCAGACAGTCGGATGAAAAGCCGGGGCAGAATACATCGATGGAGGCGACACCTTCACCAGGAAGGCTCTGGAGAGTCTTGTCAGTATAGGGCTGCAACCACTCCTCGCGGCCAAAACGCGACTGGAAGGTAGTCATATATTGGTCTTTGGTCAGACCCAGCCGTTCTGCAAGCAATCGTGACGTTTTGTGGCATTCACAGTGGTAAGGATCGCCGCGCATCAGATACTTCAGAGGCACGCCGTGGAAGGAAAGGATGAGCTTTTGATGGCGCCCGTTGTTACTCCAGTAGTCCTCAATTTGGCGAGCCATGGCTTCGATGTAAGGCGGATAATCCGGATAATGGCTGATAAAGCGAAAATCCGGCAACCAGCGTCGTTTCACAAAA
>JBBQMX010000126.1:0-6126 GCA_038329375.1 Pseudomonadales bacterium
ACAGCATGAGAGTGAAGCGCAGATAATCGCCCAGGCTGGCCGTCCCGGAGCGGTGACCATCGCCACCAACATGGCGGGTCGTGGCACCGATATCGTGCTTGGTGGTAACTGGGAGTTTGAAGTCGCTGGCCTTGAAAATCCCACCGAAGAATACCTGGCCAAGATCAAGGCAGCCTGGACTGAACGACACACGCAGGTGCTGGAAGCAGGTGGTCTGCATATAATCGGCACCGAACGTCACGAATCCCGCCGGATTGACAATCAACTTCGCGGTCGCGCTGGCCGTCAGGGTGACCCGGGCTCCTCGCGCTTCTTCCTTTCTCTTGAAGATAACCTGATGCGGATCTTTGCCCCTGACAGGGTCAAGAACATCATGCAGGCGATGGGGATGAAAAAAGGTGAGGCCATCGAACACCGGATGGTGACCAATGCAATTGAAAAGTCCCAGCGTAAAGTTGAAGGCCGTAATTTCGATATGCGTAAAACGCTGTTGGAATACGATGATGTTGCCAACGATCAGCGTACCGTCATTTATGAGCAGCGCAATGAAGTGATGTCTTCGGAGGATATCTCCGAAATAGTGCAGTCGATCCGTGAAGATGTGGTGGATGCGCTGATTACCGAGTTTATTCCGCCCCAGAGTATTGCCGAACAGTGGGATGTGGCTGGCCTGGAAGCACAGTTGCAATCCGAAATGGCGATCACGCTGCCCATTCAGCAATGGTTGGATGAAGACTCGACGCTGTTTGAAGAAAATCTCAGACAGCGCATTCTTGACGAGGTCGTGGCGGACTATAAGGCCAAAGAAGAGGTTGTCGGGGCAGAACCCATGCGCGGCTTCGAAAAGCAGGTGTTTCTGCAGGTCATGGACACCCTCTGGAAAGAGCATCTTTCCAATATGGACCATTTGCGACGCGGCATTCACCTGCGTGGCTACGCCCAGAAGAACCCGAAGCAGGAATACAAGCGCGAAGCATTCAACCTGTTTGAGTCAATGCTGAACACCATGAAACGGGATGTCATCCGGGTACTTTGCCACGTCAAAGTGCAAACCCGGGAAGAAATGGCAGAGGTTGAAATTCGCCGCAAAGAAGAGCTGAATCGGCAACTGGCAGCTGCTCGTATGCGTCACGACGAGACCAGTGCGACATCGCAGCAGGAAGGTGATGGCGATAATAGTGCGGGCGCCCAGGGCAATGTTGCGGACACTTTCGTCCGTCAGGAACGCAAGGTGGGACGTAACGAACCATGCCCATGCGGATCTGGCAAAAAGTACAAACAGTGTTGCGGTAAAATCAGTTAACCGAAGCTGATCAGGCGATAAAAAACTTTCGGCCCGCACCCTGACGCCCAGGCTGCGGGTTTTTGCGTCAGGCAGGATCGGCAATGTGCGAATACAAAAGGGGATAAACCATGGCGGTAGGATTGGGTCCATTACCTGACTTTTTCTCTGTGCGGGGCGTCAAGCTCGGGATAGCAAGTGCGGGTATTAAAAAATCCGGCCGCAAAGATATTGTGGTTATTGAGCTGGCTGAAGGTAGCCAGGTTGCTGGCATATTCACGCGTAACCAGTTTTGTGCGGCCCCGATAACCGTTACGCGTCAGCACCTGTCAGAATCCGCCCCACGCTATCTGCTGATCAATACGGGCAATGCCAATGCGGGCACCGGCCGCAAGGGCATAATGGATGCAGGAGCGTGCTGTAAAGCGCTTGCGGAGGCGGCGGGCGTTACCGAAGCTGCGGTCTTGCCGTTCTCGACCGGTGTTATCGGGGAACCCCTGCCAGTGGCAAAAATCGCCGGAGCCTTGCCGGCAGCGCTTGAAGCGCTTGAAGAACAGCGCTGGAGAGAGGCCGCAGAAGGAATTATGACCACTGATACTCTGCCCAAGGGCGCCTCCCGCCAGGTCGTTCTGGGCGGTGAGACGGTAACGATTTCCGGTATCAGCAAGGGAGCCGGGATGATACGTCCGAACATGGCCACCATGCTGGGTTTCATCGCTACTGATGCGAAGGTTGAGCCGGCCCTGCTACAAGCACTGGTGTCGGAATTGGGCGAAGCATCGTTCAACCGCATTACCATTGACGGCGATACCTCTACCAACGACGCCTGCATTCTGATGGCAACCGGCCAGTCGGGCGCCCCGGAAATAGACTCTGGAAGCCCATATCTTGCTGAATTTCGGGCGGCTTTGAATGAGGTTTTCATGACCCTCGCTCACGCCATTGTGCGGGACGGGGAAGGCGCTACCAAGTTTGTGACTATTGATGTCAGTGGCGCCGGAACGCAACAGGAGGCGCTGGATGTGGCCTATACCGTGGCCCACTCACCGCTGGTGAAGACGGCGCTGTTCGCCTCCGATCCCAACTGGGGACGCATTCTGGCGGCAGTCGGCCGGGCTGGAGTGCCGGAGCTGGATCTCGAAGCGATCGAAATTCACCTGGATGACGTTTGCCTGGTCCGCCAGGGCGGTCGGGCTGATGATTACAGCGAAGCCCGCGGCAAGGCGGTGATGAACCAACAGGAAATTACCATCCGCATTGATCTCAAACGAGGCGATGTTCATGAGCGGGTGTGGACCTGTGATTTCTCCCACGACTACGTGACCATTAATGCCGAATACCGCACCTGATTCCCGGAGCGAGCTGCATGTGGCGGTCGCGGTCATTCGGCGGCATAACCGGGTGCTGATAGCCCGCAGGCCTGATCATGTCCACCAGGGCGGGTTGTTGGAGTTTCCTGGCGGCAAGGTCGAGGTTGGAGAATCCGTCCAGCTCGCATTGATCCGAGAGATCGCTGAAGAAACCGGGCTTGAAGTGCCGGAGCAGTCATTGTGGCCGTTGATCGGTATTCGACACGACTATGGGGACAAAAAAGTCTTTCTGGATGTCTGGGGCACCGATAACGTGCTGGGTGAGCCCGAGGGCCGCGAAGGCCAAATGGTGAACTGGTGCGCCATCGGGCATTTACGCGATCAGGATTTTCCGGCAGCCAATCGGCCGATTATCCGGGCATTGAGGTTGCCTGACCGCTATAGCATCACCGGCGCCTGCGAGAGCGTCACTTCGGGTTTGGAGCGCCTTGAGTGTCAACTGCTCGCACATTGCCCGGCGATGATACTGTTGCGGGCTCCCTGGCTTGATGCGACTGACTACACAGCATTCGCCCGCGGGGCATCGGAACTTTGCCAGCGCTTTGGTGCTGCATTGATACTACACGGTCGAACGGATTTACTGGATGGAGTGCCGGCTGCCGGTGTTCACCTGACCTGGGAGCAAGCCCGCAGCCTTCTGGTGCGACCGGTGCCTGCGCATCTATGGTTTGCGGTGTCCTGTCATAATGAAGCGGAGGTTGCCAAAGCGATCGGGCTGGGTGCAGATTTCATTACGCTTGGCCCGGTTGCGCCTACCCTGTCTCATCCCGGAGCTTCCACTCTGGGGTGGCAGCGTTTCCAGGAGCTGGTGATGACTGCCAATGTGCCGGTTTTCGCATTGGGAGGGATGGTGGATGCAGACCTTGAGGCATCAAAGGCCAAAGGTGGACAGGGTATTGCAGGTATCGGAAACTGGTGGTGACACCGGTTTCTGTTATGCTGAGCTAATGACATTAATCCGGAGATTCCATGAGCAAATTGACGCACCTGGATGACAAAGGCGCAGCCAGAATGGTGGACGTTACCCGCAAGGCTGAAACCGAGCGAGAGGCAAGAGCTGAAGCCCGGATAACCATGGCGCCGGAAACCCTGGCAATGATCGTCGATGGCCAGCACCCCAAGGGCGACGTGCTTGCTGTGGCGCGGATCGCAGGGATCATGGCGGCCAAGAAAACCCATGATCTGATTCCGCTTTGTCACGCACTGAGCCTGACATCGATCAGGGTCGAGCTTAGCCCCGAGCTGGAGCCTGCGGCTGTTCGCATCGAAACCTGCTGTAAACTGTCGGGCCAGACCGGGGTCGAAATGGAGGCGTTGACAGCGGCGAGTATTGCGGCGTTGACGCTTTATGACATGTGCAAAGCCGTCGACCGGGGTATGATTATCGAGTCGGTCCGTTTACTTGAAAAAACCGGTGGCCGCAGTGGCCACTGGCAGGTGGTGTGAAATGAATAGCCCAGCCCCGTTGATCGATAATTTCGGAAGGCACGTTACCTACGTGAGAATTTCGGTGACTGACCGGTGTGATTTCCGCTGTGTGTATTGCATGTCGGAAGACATGGTTTTTCTGCCCAAATCTCACATTCTTTCATTGGAAGAAATTGAAACGCTGGCCCGCAATCTGGTCGCCTGCGGCGTAACCAAAATCCGCCTGACCGGGGGCGAACCTCTGGTGAGGCCGGGGGTCGTGGACCTCGCGAAAAAGCTCAGTGCTTTGCCAGGGCTTCGGGAGCTGTGTATGACATCCAATGGTAGCCGCTTGCAGGATTTGGCCGAGCCACTGAAAGCCGCCGGTTTGGACCGTCTCAATATCAGCCTGGACAGCCTGGATGAAGAGCGTTTTCACGAACTCACCCGAACCGGCAGGCTTGGCAAGGTCATGGCGGGGATAGAGGCCGCGCAGCGCGCAGGTTTCCGGCATACCAAGCTCAATGCAGTCGTAATGAAAGGCCGCAATGATGATGAAGTGTTGCCGCTGGTTGATTACGCCGTGGCGCAAGGCCTGGATCTGAGCTTCATTGAAGAGATGCCCCTGGGAGTCATCACCGAGCACGACCGTGCGAGTGCGTTTTTCTCCAGTGATGACATCCGTGAAGTGATTCGCTCCCGCTATGTCCTTGAGCCAGTGGCCGACGATACCGGAGGGCCGTCTCGCTATTATCAGATACCCGGCCATGCCAACCGCATCGGGTTTATCTCCCCGCACAGCCACAACTTCTGTGGTGACTGCAATCGTGTGCGGGTGACCACTGAAGGCCGGCTGTTGTTGTGTCTCGGAAACGAGCATTCGCTCGATTTAAGGGCGATTCTCAGAAATGGTCCTTCCGATCAGGTTTCCGTAGACGCCAGAGTCCAAACAGCCCTCCATGAGGCAATGTTAATCAAACCCGAGAAACACCACTTTAACCTTGATGATGAACCCCAGATACTGCGCTTCATGAGTGCCACCGGCGGCTAAGGGAGGACGCTGGGCGAAGATGCCGGCATCGTGCGGGGAATGGGTCTCCGGTATCGAGCGATTGGATTTCAGGAAAAAGCGAGCTGAATGCGTCTTGTCTTCGTAATTCACTCTGTAACAAAGCCCGGCCAGGACGGCATGATCCCGCTACGCGCAGTAGCCCTGTTCTGCTAAAATGCGCCGCTTACAAATTTAATACGAGGTATTTTCGTGGTCGTTCGCTACGTCGACACTTGCCGACTACCGACGCCGTTTGGCGTTTTTGACATGCACGGGTTTGAAGAGCCTGAGACCGGTAAGGAGCATATTGCGCTAACGCTCGGTGCGCTCGACAGCGACGAGCCCATGCTCGCCCGGACTCACTCCGAGTGCCTGACGGGAGACGCTCTTTACAGTATGCGTTGTGATTGTGGTTACCAATTGGAGGAGGCTCTCCGCAGCATCGCCCGTGAAGGTCGCGGACTGCTGATGTATCTGCGTCAGGAAGGGCGGGGCATCGGGTTGTTGAACAAAATCCGCGCCTATAATTTGCAAGATCAGGGCGCCGATACCGTTGAGGCCAATGAGCGCCTGGGTTTCGCGGCTGACCTGCGTGACTACACCATGTGTCGTGACATGCTTGAGCACCTCGGTATCAAGAGCCTCAGGCTGATGACCAATAACCCCCGCAAGGTCGACGCACTGACGGCACTGGGTATTGAAATCATCGAGCGGGTACCGTTACACGTCGGACGTAATCCCCACAACGAACACTATCTTGATACCAAGCAAAGCAAGCTGGGACACTGGATGGAAACCCATCAGGACGACGATATCGCAATGTGATCAGGGCCTGAGCCCTGCTGTTGCTCGATCAATGCGAGCCTTTGCTCTATAGCAGTCCGTATTCCTTCCCTGTTCAGACCACATCCAGCTAACAATTCTGTGTGCTTGCCATGGTCGATAAAGCGGTCCGGCAGGCCAAGCTGAAGCATCGGAATAACAACGCCTTCAGCATTCAGATATTCCGCTACAGC
>JBBQMX010000127.1:0-6123 GCA_038329375.1 Pseudomonadales bacterium
GCCTCGATTTTCGAGAAGTCGAGGATGTCATTGATGATAGTAAGCAGAATTTCGGAAGATTTACGGATAGTATTCAGGTGGTCCCGCTGTTGCTTGGGCAGCGGGCTTTTCAGCAGTAATTCAGTAAAGCCGATAATGCCGTTTAGCGGTGTCCGGATTTCGTGAGACATATTGGCGAGAAATTCGGATTTGATACGGCTGGCTTCCAATGCTTCCTTGCGGGCCAGATCCAATTCGATATTCTGGATCTCAATGGTTTCCAGGGTTTCTCGCAGGTCTTCCGTGGCCTGATCAACGTTCTGCTGCATTTCGGCCTGGGCTTTGCTGAGCTCCTCAGCCATGGCGTTCAGGCCGGACTCCAACTGCTCGAATTCGGGCCCGGCCCGAGTGTAAACACGGGTATCCAGTTTGCCTTCCTTGAGCCGGGCGACGGCGCTATTCAGTTCAAACACCGGGTCGGTAAAGGAGCGGCTCATTCGTAGGGCGATCAGCACGTTGATGGCTACCCCGGTTATAATCAGCAGCAAGCTGATCAGCAGTGCTTTGTAGGTTTCCTTATCCGTTCGCAGGTGAGACATTTCAACTGATACCCAGCCAATTGGCGTCACGGCACTGGGCGTGGTGCGGGCAATGTCCATTTCCAGCATGCTTTCGAGCATCAGGTCTTGCAGGTAAACAGGGGTCAGAAACAGTGTGCTGTCGTTGCCTGGCATTCGAAAAGTTTCCCGGGCGCTCAGTAGATCCGCTTGAACCGGATTTTCGAGCTTGGGGCCAGTGTGGAGAAGGGGTTTCCGATTGGCATCAAAAAAAGTCAGTGACCGGACGTCGTTTTCTTCCAGGAGTGCATTGGAAAGATTGTTGAGCAGGCTTCGGTTGGCAGTAAACATACCGTATTCAGCGCCAGCGGCGAGTTGCCGGGATAGCGAGTCGCCGCGGTCGCGAAGCAGTTGCTCGATGTTACTCACCCAGCTGTAGGTGAAAAAGACGCCCAGCATTAATGTGGTCAGCAGGGTGGGCACCAGAGTAACCACCTGTACTTTCTTGCGAATACCCCAACGACGCATGGCGTGGTTCCTGATATCTCCCGCACTGATGCATCCGTATCAGTCGGGTATCGTCCCTGTCAGAATAGTAAGTTCCGGACCGTGCCTCTGCTCCGGCCTGGTTATAGCCCCCAGTCATTTTAATAGCGATAAGGTGTATTGGGAGACTGTGTTCGATCCGAGTATGATGCGAAGCCTGAGTGTAACACAGGGTGCAGATGAATAAGTCTGTTCAGCGCACTCCGAAATCGGCTGTCAGGAGCGAAAAATCCGATGCATTTCCCCACCATAGAAGAGTACGTCGGTCACACCCCATTGGTGCGTCTGCAGCGGTTGCCAGGCCATACCAGTAATATCATTCTGGCGAAACTGGAAGGCAACAACCCTGCCGGTTCCGTCAAGGACCGTCCTGCTATCAGTATGATTCAGGAAGCTGAAAAGCGAGGGGATATCAAACCGGGCGATACCCTGGTTGAAGCCACCAGCGGCAACACCGGTATAGCTCTGGCGATGGCGGCGGCTATAAAGGGCTACCGAATGGTGCTGATAATGCCAGCCAATGCCAGTGAAGAGCGTCGGGCATCCATGCGGGCCTATGGTGCGGAAATTATTTCTGTGAGCAAAGAGGATGGCATGGAAGGTGCCCGCGACCTGGCGGGCCGTATGCAGTCGGAGGGTAAGGGTTTTGTGCTGGATCAGTTTGCCAATCAGGACAACCCGCTGGCGCACTATCGCACCACTGGCCCGGAAATCTGGCAACAGACCGAGGGCAAGGTTACCCATTTTGTCAGCTCCATGGGCACCACTGGCACCATTATGGGGGTCTCCCGATATCTGAAAGAGCGCAATCCGGATGTCCGGATTATTGGCTTGCAACCAAAAGAAGGCGCATCTATTCCGGGCATCAGGCGCTGGCCAGAAGCTTACCTGCCCAAAATTTTTGATGCCGCCAGGGTCGATGAAGTCATCGATATCGGCCAGCAGGAAGCAGAGGACAATATGAGAGCGCTGGCGCGAGAAGAGGGCATTTTTTGTGGTGTTTCCTCCGGAGGCTCCATAGCGGCGGCCCTGCAGCTTTCGAGGCAGGTTGAAAATGCCGTTATTGTGGCCATCATCTGTGACCGCGGTGATCGTTACCTGTCAACGGGCGTTTTTCCAAGTGCCTGATTCAGCCAATTGCTATCCAGGAATTAAAGCGTTATGAGCAGACGACGCAGGAAAAGCCTGCCGGTCGAGCCGGTTCAGTGTGATATTGAAAAGCTGAGTCACGACGGTCGTGGTATTGCCTACCGAAATGGAAAGATCCAGTTCGTGGATGGCGCTATGCCGGGAGAGTCAGTGGTTGCCAAAGTGGTTGGCTCGCGTAGCAAGTTTGATGAACTGCGAACCCTCGAAATACTGGCCTCGGTACCAGAGCGGGCCACGCCACCCTGCGATTTTGCCGACCTGTGCGGCGGCTGCAGCCTTCAACACATGACCGGTGATGCCCAGATAGAGTTCAAACAAAAGACCCTGCAGGAAAACTTTGCGCATTTTGGGGGCATCGAACCCTTACATTGGGAGCCGCCAATGCGCTCAACTGGTCTTGCATACCGACGCAAAGCGAGACTGGGGGTGCGCTTTGTTCCCAAGCGTGACTCGGTGCTGGTGGGTTTCCGTGAAAAACGTAATACCTTTCTCACAGACATCGACCGTTGCGTGGTTATGGACACCCGGATCGGGGAACGCATTACGGATATCAGGGAGTTGCTTTACGGACTAGAGGCGCATAATACCATCCCGCAGATTGAGGTTGCCTGCGGTGATGACGCTGCAGCGTTGGTGTTCCGTAACATGGAAGCCCTGTCGGCTCAGGATCATGCGGCTCTGGTCAGCTTCGGTAAAGCCCGAGATTTGCATATTTATTTGCAGCCAAAAGGACCGGATACCGTTCATCGTATTTGGCCGGAAGAGGGTGAAGAGCGTTTAAGTTATCGAATAGAAGCGTTTGATCTGACCCTGAAGTTTCACCCTATGGATTTCACCCAGGTCAACGCGGATATCAATCAGAACATGGTAGCGCAGGCGGTTGACTGGCTGGAGCTCAAACCGGAGGATCGGGTGCTGGATCTGTTCTGTGGTCTGGGCAATTTTACCCTGCCTCTCGCCCGTCGGGCTGGCCAGGTTGTAGGGGTGGAAGGCAATGACGCCATGGTCGTCCGTGGCCGGGAAAATGCATTGCTCAACGGACTCGATAACGTCAGCTTTTACGGCGCCAATCTTCAGGCTGATTTCACATCGGAGCCCTGGGCGGCCGAGGGCTTTGACAAGATACTGATTGACCCGCCACGTTCCGGTGCCCTGGAGATTTGTGAGTACCTGGCCGCGTTCGGGGCAAAGCGTATTGTGTATGTGTCCTGTAACCCTGCCACGCTGGCCAGGGATGCCGGTGTGCTGGTCAGTAAGGGCTATTATCTCGTTCGTGCTGGGGTGATGGATATGTTCCCCCACACCACCCATGTGGAGTCAATTGCCGTCTTTGAACGGGATTGAGTCAACATAATAAAGTGATGGATTGAGGGGCCGGCTGCGCCGCCCGTCACGCCCACGACAAAAACGGAAGTGACATGGTAAAAGTTCGTGAAGGCTACGCTCTGACCCCGGATGGTCAGGTCGATATCGAGAGCTGGGTACGCCAGATCCAGTCCCAAACCAATCTGGTTGATGTCGACCAATTTCGGCGTGCCTGCGGAAAAGCCGCTGAAATCGATCTGCAGGCTTTTCGTGAAGATCGCCTCTGGGCGCCCGGCTCCAGCAGTTTCCGTACCGGCCTTGAAATGGCCCAGGTGCTGGTAGAGCTGCACCTGGACCAGGCCAGCCTGATCGCTGCGATACTTTACCGAGCTGTGCGCGAGGAGCGGGTGCCACTGGCGGATATCCGGACAGAATTTGGCGATGAAATTGCCACGCTGATCGATGGCGTGCAGCAGATGGCAGCTATCTCGGCCATTCACCATCCCCTCAAGGGCTCGGTGCTCGGGCAGAGCCAGGGCCAGTTGGACAATGTCCGCAAAATGCTGGTCACCCTGATTGATGACGTTCGGGTAGCGCTGATCAAGCTCGCTGAACGGACCTGTGCGATTCGGGCGGTCAAGGATGTTACCTCCGATAAGCGCATGCGAGTCGCGCGGGAAGTTTTCGATATCTATGCCCCATTGGCGCAGCGACTTGGGATCGGACACATCAAGTGGGAGCTCGAAGACCTTTCATTCCGTTATCTTCATGAAACTGCCTACAAGAAAATCGCCAAACTGCTTGATGAAAAACGATTGGACCGGGAAGGCTACATCCGCAAATCCCTGGACACCCTTGAGTCAGAGTTCAAAGTGGCGGGAATAAAAGCAGATCTCGCGGGCCGTGCCAAGCACATTTACAGCATTTGGCGGAAAATGCGCCGTAAAGGTATCGATTTTTCCCAGGTTTACGATGTCCGGGCGGTTCGGATACTGGTGCCCGAAATCAGGGACTGTTACGGCGCGCTTGGCATTGTCCACGGCCTTTGGCGCCATATTCCCAATGAGTTCGATGACTATATCGCCAACCCCAAAGAGAACGGCTACCAGTCACTGCATACAGCCGTTATAGGTCCGGAAGGCAAGGTCATGGAGGTGCAGATACGCACCCGCAAAATGCATGAAGAGGCCGAACTGGGTGTCTGTGCGCATTGGCTTTACAAGGGCATGGACAAGGGCAACCGGTCCACCGGCTACGATGCCAAAATCAACTGGCTGCGCCAGGTACTGGAGTGGCAGGAGGATCTTGGAGACTTGTCTGGCCTGGAGGATCATATCAAGAGGGATATTGCATCTGACCGGGTTTACGTGTTTACGCCGGAAGGTCATGTGGTGGACCTGCCCCTCGGTGCCACGCCGGTGGACTTTGCTTACAGGGTCCACACCGAAGTCGGGCATGCCTGTCGTGGGGCGCGATTGAACGGCCGTATCGTTCCATTAACCTACCCTCTGAAAACCGGTGATCAAGTCTTTATCCTGACGACCAGCAACCCGGCACCGAGCCGCGACTGGTTAAACCCCAGTCTTGGCTACATTCAGACTTCCCGGGCCCGGGCCAAGGTCACCCACTGGTTTAAAGAGCAGAATCGCGATCGCAACATTGCAGACGGGCGCGCCATCATCGAGGATGAGTTCAAGCGGCTTTCCATCTACCACGTCGACCTCGACCAACTGGCGGTCAAGGCCAATCTGCGCAACGCGGAAGACATGTTTGCTGCGGTCGGGGCTGGTGATTTGCGTCCGACTCACGTCGCCAATCTCGCTCAACAACTTTTGGAACCCCGTACCGAACAACTTGATTTAAAGCTAACGGCCCGCCGCAAAAACGGTTACGACACCGAAGCCGATATCCAGATTCAGGGTGTTGGAAAACTCAAAACCCAGGTGGCCAAATGCTGCAAGCCGCTACCCGGTGATCCGATCGGCGGATACATCACTGTCGGCCGTGGTGTCACGGTACATCGCCAGGACTGCCTGACTTTTCTGCACCTGCGGGAGTACGAACCGAACCGGATCATCGAAGTAAACTGGGGCGGCAAGCCCGAAGCAGTGTACCCGGTGGATATCGAGATAGAGGCCTATGACCGGTCCGGGTTGCTCCGGGATATCACTCAGGTGCTGTCGTCCTCAAAAAGCAACGTGTTGGCGCTGAATACGATCTCCAATCCCGACGACAACTCGGCAACCATGGTAGTGACCGTGGAGATTTCCAGTCTCGATCAGCTGGCAAGATTGCTGGCGCAGATTCGAAATCTGCCGAATATTCTCGAGGTCAGGCGTAAACGCCGCTAGTCTGGAGCAAACTATGTCCTATTCGATCGAAGATCTGAAATACCTCATGTCGCGCCTGCGTGACCCACGTACCGGTTGCCCCTGGGACATCAAACAAACGTTCCGCACCATTGTGCCCCATACCCTGGAAGAGGCTCACGAGGTTGCCGATGCGATCGAACAGGCTGATTACCCCCATCTCAGGGATGAGCTCGGTGATCTGCTGTTTCAGGTGATTTTCTATGGTCAGATGGGCC
>JBBQMX010000128.1:0-6093 GCA_038329375.1 Pseudomonadales bacterium
TTCCGGAAGCCGGAGACATGCCGCTGGTGGCGGACATGTCCTCCACGATTCTGTCCCGTCCGATAGATGTATCAAAGTTCGGTGTCATTTACGCTGGCGCCCAAAAAAATATCGGTCCTTCCGGCCTGGTGGTGGTCGCGGTGCATAAAAACTTGCTGGGCCGTGCCCGCAAGGAAATTCCGACCATGATGGATTACAAGGTCACGGCGGAGAACGGCTCCATGTACAACACGCCGTCAACCTATTCCTGGTACTTGGCCGGCCTCGTTTTCCAGTGGCTGAAAACCCAGGGTGGTGTTGAAGAAATGGGCCGGATCAATGCCCGGAAGGCCGAAAAACTTTATGGTTTTATCGATGCCAGTGATTTCTATGCCAACCCGATTACCCCGCGTTTCCGGTCCTGGATGAACGTTCCGTTTACGTTGGCAGATGATGGCCTGAACAGCGCTTTCCTCAACGGCGCCCAGGAGCGAAAACTGCTCAACCTGAAAGGTCATCGCTCCGTTGGCGGAATGCGTGCAAGCATCTACAACGCTATGCCGGAAGCGGGTGTGGACGCACTGATTGATTACATGACCACTTTTGAAAAAGAGCGCGGCTGATTATGACCGACGAACAGACCCGGCTCGGTGAATTGCGTGACGAGATCGACCAGCTTGACCGCCAGATTATGGACCTCATCAGTGCTCGTGCCCGCTGTGCCCAAGAAGTCGCAGCGGTAAAGCTGGCTGCCCATCCTGGTGAGGATGTGTTTTTCTACCGCCCGGAACGTGAAGCTCAGGTTTTACGCCGGATCAAGGGCCAGAACCCGGGGCCACTAGCCGGCGAGGAGATGGCCCGATTGTTCCGGGAAATCATGTCTGCCTGTCTGTCGCTCGAAAAGCCCATGCACATTGCTTTTCTTGGACCGGCCGGCACGTTTACCCAGTCCGCGGCGCTCAAGCATTTTGGTCATTCTGTGATCAGTGTGCCGTTGCCGGCCATCGACGCGGTTTTCCGTGAAGTGGAATCCGGCGCGGCACACTACGGCGTGGTGCCGGTCGAAAATTCTACCGAGGGCATGGTCAACCATACCCTTGATATGTTCATGTCGTCGCCTCTGAAAATCTGTGGTGAAGTGCAATTGCGGATACATCATCACCTGATGCGCGCGCCCGGTACCGATGAACAAAATATCGTCCGAATCTATTCACATCAGCAGTCTTTTGCCCAGTGCCGCCAGTGGCTGGATGCGAACCGTTACGGCATTGAGCGTGTCACGGTCAGCAGCAATGCTGAAGCTGCCCGTCGAGCGGCGGAAGAGCCGGGCACGGCGGCGATTGCGGGTGATATGGCAGAAGAGTTGTATGGGCTTGAAAGGCTGGCGAACAGCATTGAAGACCGGCCCGATAACACCACCAGATTCCTTATTATCGGGCGGGAAGCGGTCAGCCTGAGCGGACATGATAAATCGTCCATTCTTGTTTCCATGCGCAACAAACCAGGGGCACTTTACCAGCTGCTGGAGCCTTTCCACCGCCATGGCTTGAGCCTGACGCGTCTCGAAACCCGGCCATCGCCAAGCGGCACCTGGGCCTATGTATTCTATATCGATTTTGAAGGTCATATGGATGACCCAAAAATCAGCAGGGTTCTGTCGGAAGTTGATGAGGAAGCGGTCGAGTTGAAGCGTCTGGGATCTTATCCCATCGGTGTGCTCTGATGGGCGCGCAATCTTAGGCTGACCGGGTTTCCGGATCGGGGGAGTAAATAATGTCGATTAACTATCAGGCGCTGGCAGTAAAAGGTGTCCAGGGCCTCATGCCTTACCAGCCGGGTAAGCCAATTGATGAGCTGGCCCGAGAGCTTGGCCTTGACCCTTCAGGTATTGTGAAGCTGGCCAGTAACGAGAATCCGTTAGGCCCCAGCCCGGTTGCGCTTGAGGCTGCTCGCAAGGCTCTGGGCGAATTGTGTCGCTACCCGGATGGGAACGGCTTTAATCTGAAAGCAAAATTGTCTGAAAAGCTTGGTGTTTCCGCAGCACAGATTACTCTTGGTAATGGCTCTAACGACGTGCTTGAGGTGATCGCTCGCGGCTTTGCTGACGCCAATGCCGATATTATTTATTCCCAGTATGCATTTGCAGTATATCCGTTGGTGACCCGCGCTATCGGTGCCCGCGGTGTGGAGGTGCCCGCCAGAGACTGGGGGCATGATCTGGAGGCGATGGCGGCGGCTGTCACCGATAATACCCGTTTGATTTTCGTTGCCAACCCCAACAACCCGACCGGTACGGTGCGAAGCATCGCGGCCGTTGAGCAGTTCCTGGCAGCGGTGCCCGAGCGGGTCATTGTGGTACTCGACGAAGCTTATTGTGAGTACCTCGAAAGCGACGAACATCATCGCAGCCTGGCTCTGCTGTCGCGTTATCCGAACCTTATTATTTCCAGAACTTTCTCAAAAGCCTGGGGGCTGGCGGCTTTGAGGGTAGGCTATGGCATTGCATCGGCAGAGATTACCGATATTCTCAACCGCGTGCGCCAACCGTTTAACGTGGACTCGATCGCCCAGGCAGCTGCGACGGCAGTGCTGGACGATGTTGAATACCTTACCCGCTCAAGACAGGTAAATGCTGCCGGTTTGAAACAGTTTGAGCAGGCATTTGATGAGCTGTCGCTTTGCTATATTCCTTCCTCAGGCAATTTTATTGCCGTGGATGTAGGAGGTCAGGCACCGTCTATCTTTAACCAACTGTTGGCCCAGGGCGTCATTGTGCGGCCAATAGCCGGTTACGGCATGCCACGGCACCTGCGGGTGTCAGTGGGTTTGCCAGAGGAGAACCAGCGTTTTATTGAGGCGTTGACTCGCGCGCTGGAGTTAATAAAGGAACAATCGGCCCATGGGTGACACCGGTCCGATTTTCCAGCGTGTTGCCATTATTGGTCTGGGACTGATTGGCGGTTCGCTGGCATCTGCCATCAAGAAGCACAAGCTGGCTGCCCTGGTGGTCGGCGCGGATCAGAGCCAGAGTGATCTGGCCTATGCTTTGAAAAATCGGGTGATTGATGAAGCAGCGGCTTCGATTGCCGAGGCTGTCAACAATGCCGATCTGGTAGTGATCGCCGTGCCTGTGCGGGCAACAGACGCTGTTTTGAGGGAGGTAAAACCGGCCCTGGGGGCTCAGGCACTGCTGACTGACGTGGGCAGTACCAAGGCCAGTTTTGTAGCGGCCGTCGGTTCCGTTTTCGGCGCGCAGTTGCCAGCGTGTATTCCGGGTCATCCGATTGCGGGCTCTGAGAAGAGTGGCATTGCCGCCGCTAATCCGGAACTCTTCGCCAAACACAAGGTAATCCTCACGCCCCCGGACGATGTTGATGCAGCTGATCTCGCCAGGCTCAGCGCCCTGTGGGAAGGCTGTGGCGCCCGGGTGTTAACGATGCCTGTGGAATATCACGACGAAGTGCTGGCGGCGACCAGCCATCTGCCTCATCTCATTGCTTTTTCGCTAGTGGACACCCTGGCGGGAGAGGACGAGAACCTTGACATCTTCCGTTATGCCGCAGGCGGCTTCCGTGACTTTACCCGAATCGCTGCCAGCGATCCGGTGATGTGGCATGATATTTTTCTGTCCAATCAGCAAGCGGTGCTGAGGGTTATAGATCATTTTACCCATGATCTTGATCAGCTGCGCACCGCCATTGCGGAGCAGGATGGAGAGACGCTGCTCAGAGTTTTCAGTCGTGCCAAAGCGGCACGGGAACACTTTTCAAAAATGCTTTCAGGACAGGCCTACGTGACAACCAACAATCAGGATCAGGTAACGTTCAGTGTTCAGCCAGGCGGTAAGATGACCGGTGATATCCGCGTGCCCGGGGACAAATCCATGTCTCACCGCTCTATCATGCTTGGGGCGCTGGCGGATGGAGTCACCGAAGTGAGAGGTTTTCTCGAGGGCGAGGACAGTCTTGCGACCCTTCAGGCGTTTCGGGACATGGGCGTTACTATTGAAGGCCCTGACAAAGGTTTTGTGCGTATCCACGGGGTCGGAATTGATGGTCTGCAGGCGCCACGCGGGCCGCTGTATCTGGGCAACTCCGGCACCGCTATGCGGCTGTTTTCAGGGTTATTGGCGCCCCAGTCATTTGATTCCGTGCTGACAGGTGATGTCAGCCTTACCGGGCGGCCAATGGGGCGTGTAGCGGACCCATTGCGATCAATGGGTGCCGTAATCGACACTGCAGAAGGTGGCAGGCCGCCGCTTAAAATCAAAGGTGGTCAGGGGCTGAAAGGTTTCCATTACGATATGCCCATTGCCAGTGCCCAGGTTAAATCCTGCCTGCTGCTGGCAGGGCTTTTTGCCGAGGGTACCACCTCCGTTACCGAGCCTGCACCGACCCGGGATCATACCGAGCGTATGCTGGCCGGCTTTGGCTACCCCGTGCAGCGGGACGGGGCGACTGCCAGTGTTATCGGAGGAGGGCGCCTTACGGCAAGCACCATTGATGTGCCAGCAGATATTTCATCGGCGGCTTTTTTTCTGGTGGCGGCCACTATAGCCGAGGGCTCAGACCTGACGCTGCGCCACGTAGGGATGAACCCGACCCGTGTTGGTGTAATCAACATTCTCCAGCTGATGGGAGCCAACATTGAAGTCAGCAATAAGCGTGAAGCTGGTGGCGAGCCGGTGGCAGACTTGCGTGTGACATCTGCCAGGCTGCACGGTATTGATATTCCCGAAGCCGACGTGCCGCTAGCCATAGACGAATTTCCGGTTCTGTTCATTGCGGCCACCTGCGCTGAAGGTAAAACCGTTTTGCGCGGTGCCGAGGAGCTTCGGGTCAAGGAAAGTGACCGCATACAGGTCATGGCGGATGGTCTTGAGCAACTGGGTGTACATACTACCGTGACACCGGATGGTATCGAGATTGCAGGCGGCCAGATTCTGGGTGGCGGTACCGTGGATAGCCACGGAGACCATCGAATTGCCATGGCCTTTGCAGTTGCCTCGCTGCGGGCGGAAGGAACGATCACCATCACTGATTGCGCTAATGTGGCGACATCATTTCCCGGATTTGTCGAACTTGCACAGCAGGCGGGCATCCGCATCGCAGCCGAGGGAGCGTAATTTATGACCGCACCAGTCGTCACTATCGACGGTCCAGGCGGCTCTGGCAAAGGCACAGTTACCCAGATGCTTGCGCGACGACTGGGTTGGCACTTGCTGGATAGCGGAGCGCTTTACCGTCTGACAGCGCTGGCAGCAAAACGTCAGGGTGTGTCGTTTGATGATGAGGATGGGCTTGTAGCTGCGGCACTTAATCTGGATGTCGCTTTTGAGGCGACCCCTCCGGGTGAGCCGGTCAGGGTGCGAATGGCGGGCGAGGATGTAACCGGAGATATCCGCACCGAAAGCTGTGGTGATGACGCCTCCAGAATAGCCATTATCCAACCGGTAAGAAACGCGCTGTTGCAGCGCCAGAGAGATTTCCAGAAGCCGCCCGGACTGGTCGCTGATGGTCGTGATATGGGTACCGTCGTGTTTCCGGATGCGCCGGTCAAAATCTTTCTCACCGCCAGCGCGCAAGAGAGGGCAGAACGGCGTTATAGCCAGTTGAAGGCTGCTGGTGTTGATGTTAACATTGACGCCCTTTTAGAAGAGATCAGGGCGCGTGATGAGCGGGATATGAACCGTTCAGCCGCCCCGCTAAAGCCTGCAGAAGATGCGCAAGTCATTGACTCGACAGGCTTAAGCATAGAAGAGGTGTTGGTTCGGGTAATGGCCTTGGTAGGTCAGGCCTGACCACACCTTTTTGTTGTTGGAAACCGGATACTGCGTTAACAGCCAGCCCTGGCCGTATCTGGATAACGATTCACAGACCGTGTCGCTGGCAGCACGGAGTAAACTTGCGTTGATCACATAGGACACATAATGAGCGAGAGCTTTGCGGATCTATTTGAAGAAAGCCTAAAAGAAATTGACATGCAACCGGGTTCCATCGTCCAGGGAACCGTGGTTGATATCGACAGCGACTGGGTAACGGTTAACGCCGGCTTGAAGTCCGAGGGTGTCATTCCTGCCTCACAGTTCCTTAATGACAAGGGTGAGATGGAAGT
>JBBQMX010000129.1:0-6082 GCA_038329375.1 Pseudomonadales bacterium
TGAGTCATCTTAACAATGGCTTTTCTGGTAATGGTGGCTTTCAGGCATCCGTATTTATCCCGCTATGGCAACGCAACGTTCGTGGTAACATCGGTGCTCCTTCCAAGTGAATCCGGTCACTGCACAGAGCTTGCAGCAACGGCCTCTCTGGAGGGTGGGACACGCGCGCGCGTGTAGTGTGCTACCGATTTGTTGGGGTGTTGAACATGAGCAAAGAACAGAATCGTATCAAAGAGACAAAGAAGAAGCCTGCATTAACGCAGAAAGAGAAGAAAGTGGCAAAGCGGGAGAAAAAAGACTCACAAAGCTGAGCATCAGGATTCATCAACACTGCCAGCCAGTACCTGTATGAGGGTGGGCTCGGCTGGCGGTGCTACTACGTCACTTCTTGTTGTTCATGGCGTCTTTCAATCCCGCGAAGGGACTAAACGTCGCTGCCTCCGTTCTGGAATCTGCGCCTCCGCCATAACGTACGAATGCCTCGAACTTGCTGTGTTCCTCGTCATGACAGTAAATACAGAGCAGCTCCCAGTTACTGCCATCTGGCGGGTTGTAGTCGTGGTCATGATTGACGTGGTGAACCGTGAGCTCACTCAGATTCCTGCGTTCAAACTCCCTCGCACAACGGCCACAAATCCAGGGGTACAGCTTGAGGGCTTTCTCCCGATAGCCTTTTTCACGCTGGGCATTGTACTGGCGCTGCTCTTCCAGTAAACGGTCAAGTTTGCCTGTATTCGACTGAGATTGTGTCATCATCCACTCACCACGGTTATGAACGCCTTATACACCACTACCTTAATCTACAAATCAGCTGGACGGAATGGCCGTGATGCGATGGTTGTCGACATCCCAGATGGTGTGCCTTAGTGCAGCTGGAATTTCCCGAAGACGAATTCTGGTTACCCTGGTGAAATGGTGCGCATTGGCCCGATGGCATTCCGCAAGATGGTAGTTGGGAATGGAAGCAGAAAGGTGATGTACGTGGTGATAGGCGATATTGGCAGTAAGCCAGTTAAGCCACGCCGGCAGAACCAGAAAACTGGTGCCCTCTATCGCTGCCTGGTTGTAGTTCCAGCTGGCCTTGTCTGCCGCCCAGGCGTCCTCGAAATTGTGCTGAACCGCAAACAGGATAATACCGCCAGCACCGGCCAGGGACAGGCTGATCAGATAGACAGTGAAAAAGAGCGCAGGTCCAATCGCCAGACACATAATGGCCCAGAGAGATAGCAGCACCAGGTTGTTGCCCGTCATATGACGGTACTCGGCCGCAGTTTTCCAGTAACGGCACTCAAACCCCTGGGCAATTGAACGGAATGATGCGCCCGGGTTGGCGCGCTTTTCTTTCCCCAGGTAGCCAAGCAGAGCAATAGTGCCCTTGATCCAGGTGAAGCGCGGATTGAAGATCAGGTAGAGAAAGCCGCCAACCGGGGCAAACGCAATATTTCGCGTAAGCCGGTACATCCGCTGCTGTTTCGGGGAAAGTGCATTGAACTCAGCCAGCGAGAGGGTTGCCAGCGGGCCGCGGTACTCATCCCAATTGCCATTAGTGGCGTGGTGGAACGCATGGTTTTTAGCCCAGACGTATTGAGGCATACCACATAGCACCCCCAGCCAGAAACCGGCAATTTTGTTGTATTTCGAGGTGGCAAACAGAGAATTATGACCGCACTCATGCATCAACACAAAAACCCTGAGCAACAATAGGCTAAACCCCACAATACACAACGCGGTAAACCAATAGGACACCGAGACGCTGACGATAACCAGATACCACAAAATCACATACGGAAGAAACGTCGCTATAAGCTGGCCTGCAGCTTTAACATCACATTTCTTCGAGTAGCGGGCGACAATCTGTTTTTTTTCAGCTGCCAGCATTTCTAAACAACTCATTAGACAGGTTCTCAAGCCTCACAACGTAAAGTTAGTAACTGCAACTTAACAGCCTCATTACTTACTGGCTACTCTCACGTGTCTATTTTACGGATATATTCGTTAACGGTGGCCCGCGAGTCACCATTTTCCCTTTCAGCAAAGCGCCCCGTTCACTATCGCCCGCAACTCCTGTCGGATCGGGTAAGACGATGATGGAATCAGCTGGGTCATGAAAATCATAACCAACTCTTCAACCGGATCAATGAAGAAATTGGTGCTTGCCAGCCCACCCCAGCCATATTCACCGAGCGATCCGTTGATCTGCGATTTCGCCACATCGGTCTTGACCGAGAATCCGAGGCCAAAGCCACTGCCGGCGTAGGGCGTCTCACTGAAAGCACCAACAGAAAGGCCCGGCAAATCCCGATTGTCCGGTAAATGGTTCTGTCGCATGAATTCCAGCGTCTTGCGGCCGATGATACGTTGGCCGCGGAAGCTGCCGCCCTGGCACAGGGCCTGTGCAAAGTGGAAATAATCATCGATGGTGGACACCAGCCCCCCACCCCCGGACTGAAAGCGGTCCTGTTGCCGATAACTGGAAGTTTCAGGATCATCCTGCAATTTGTAGCGGTCACCGGGCTCGTAGAGGTAACAGGCAGCAAAGCGATCAAGTTGGTCATCCCGCACATAAAATCCGGTGTCTGACATCTCTAAAGGATCAAAAATATGCTCTTTCAAGTACTCATCGAAGGGCTGATCTGCGAGCAGTTGTACCAAATAACCCAGTACGTCCGTGCTGACAGAATAATTCCAGGCGGTTCCGGGCGAGAATTCCAGGGGCAGTTCTGTGAGCTTCTCCACCAGGGTTTCCAGTGTAAGAGCGGAGCTGCCGTCCAGCTTGAGGTCGCGATATGCCGCATCCAGATTAGTGCGGTTCATAAATCCGTAGGTCAGGCCCGACATGTGAGTGAACAGGTCACGAATGGTCATGGTGGCGGTTGCAGGAACGGTCAGGAAATTCGGATAGATACCGCTTTTATATACCCGCCGGTTTTTCCAGGCCGGAATATATTTGTGCACCGGATCGTCCAGCAGGAATCGCCCCTGCTCATACAACTGCATCATCGCGATGGAGGTGATGGGCTTGGTCATTGAGTAAATGCGGAAAATCGTGTCCCGGCTGACCGCTTTGTCACGCTCCACGTCCATCAGCCCCTGAGCTTTCACACAGGCAATCTCCCCACGCCGGGCGACCAGGGTCAGCGTGCCTGGCAGTTTACCTGGCTGGATATATCGGCGATCAAGATGGGCGTTGATGTGATCGAGTTGCGCCAGCGAGAGACCAGCGACCTGTTCATTGTCAGCCATGGATAACGTGCCTTCTTTATATGGAAATACAGGTTCGTATTCTGGTTGACCTGGTTAAGCCAGGCAAGCCGTTTACCTATTGATAGATTTACGCCGCGCTAACGTATGACTTCAGCAATACGATAAAACGGACAGAAGGTAATGACAATGACCCACCATGGCGAAGAGTCTGACCAGGCTCTGGATCTTTCCACCGCGGCTGCAAAATTGAGTTTGTTCCACAGAACCGTATGTCTTGATGGTCGCTCGGTTGAAGCCAAGCGTGCTGAAATCGAGTTGTACTTTGTTGCGACCTTTGACCGGTATGAGTCGCTGTTTACCACCCTTGCCTGTGAAGAAGCCTACACCACCAAGTCAATCTCGCTGCGCCATCCATTGATGTTTTATTTAGGGCACACTGCCACTTTTTTCATCAACAAACTGATGCTGGCAAAGCTGCTTTCAGAGCGTATAGACCCCCACATGGAATCGGTCTTTGCCATCGGCGTGGATGAAATGAGCTGGGACGACCTCGACGAGTCCCACTATCACTGGCCGACCGTCGCCGAGGTAATGGCGTACCGGAACCGGGTTCGGCAAACCGTCATCAGACTGATACGGAAACTGCCTCTGAGCTTGCCGATAACCTGGGCCAGCCCATTCTGGCCAATCATCATGGGCATTGAACACGAGAGAATTCATCTTGAAACCTCATCCGTCCTGATTCGCCAGCATCCACTGCGCTTTGTCCAGCCACAGCCAGAGTGGCGACCCTGGACCGCTACGGGAACCGCTCCCGAAAATACCCTGGTGCCGGTCAGCGCTGGGATCGTTCAGCTAGGCAAAACCCAGGATGATCCCTACTACGGCTGGGACAACGAATATGGCATCCATGCGGCTGACGTTGAAGAGTTCAAAGCCAGCAAATATCTGGTCAGCAATCAGGAATTCCTCGATTTTGTGGAAGCCAATGGGTACGGACAGGATGGGCTCTGGTCAGACGAGGGCCTGAGTTGGCGCAACTTTACAAAAGCTCGACACCCAACCTTTTGGGTCTGGAAAAACCAGTGGCTTCTGCGGTTGATGACTGAAGAAGTGGAGATGCCGTGGGACTGGCCAGCGGAAGTGAATTTTCACGAAGCAAAGGCTTTCTGTAACTGGAAAAGCCTGGCCACCGGTCAAACCATCCGCATGCCGACAGAAGACGAATGGCACCGGCTGGCAGAGGAAGCAGGTGTTCAGGATGTCACTGACGCTCCTGCTGAGGCAAATCTTCACCTCGATCACGGCGCTTCATCCTGCCCGGTCACCCACTTCCGGCATGGCGACTGGTTTGATGTCGTGGGCAATGTCTGGCAATGGACGGAAACGCCCATATACCCGTTCGAGGGTTTCGAGGTCCATACCTTATATGACGACTTCACTACGCCAACCTTCGATAACCGGCACAACCTGATCAAGGGCGGCTCATGGATTGCCTGTGGTGACGAGGCGAGGCTCAGTGCAGGTTATGCTTTCCGTCGTCACTTCTTCCAGCATGCAGGCTTTCGTTATGTGGCATCAGATGCTGAAGTGAAACATCCGAGTGCCTACTACGAAAGCGATGCCGGGCTGGCAGAGTACGCAGAATCCCACTTTGGTGAGGAATGGCTGGGGGTGCCGAACTTTCCGAAGGCCGTCGCCGATATCGCATTGAAAGCCATGGAAGGAAAGCCGCTCAACAAGGCGCTCGACATTGGCTGCGCCTGTGGTCGCTCTGCCTTTGAACTGGCGACGCAGTTCAACCACGTTGACGGCATTGATCTGTCCGCCAACTTCATCCGACTCGGTTTCGAGATGACAGAGCAGCAGGCGATTCGCTATGCACGAGTGGAGGAATGCGAGTTGGTCAGCTATCAGGAACGCACTCTCAAAGCCTTGGGTCTGGACCAGACCGTTGATCGCGTCGCCTTTCACCAGGGCGATGCTTGCAACCTTAAACCACACTTCGGTGGTTACGACCTTATACTGGCAGCTAACCTGCTCGACCGGTTGTACAAACCGTCAAAGTTTCTTGACGCTATCCACGAGCGCATCAATGCCGGTGGCATCCTGATGATTGCCTCACCCAATAGCTGGCTGGAGGAACACACCCCGAAAGAGGAGTGGGTTGGCGGTTTCAAAAAGAATGGCGAAAACTTTACCACCCTCGACGGGCTGAAAGCCGCGCTGGGAAGTCACTTCAGACTGATCAGCGAACCGGTGAAGGTTCCTTTTGTGATTCGCGAGAGTGAGCACAAGTTCCAGCATAACCTGTCTGAAGTCACTGTGTGGGAGCGCCGCTGAGCAGAAGGCGCTCGATTTCCCGGTTGATCGACTGATAGCCGGCCAACCGTTCGAACAGGCTGGCGGGCTCAAAGCCATTGATCAGGCCTGACAAGACGCCAAGCACGGCTCCCCGATGCACATTGTCGCCCCCGACATTGGTGTTGGTGAGCAGTGCTTTGAGGGGATCATCCTGGTAGCGGCAAGCCAGATATAACACCGCTGGCCAGGCATCGGTGATATAGCAGGCTGGAGACAGAAACCGGCCAATGACCTCTCGATCATCCCGTCCGCTCTCGATAAAGCGCCGCAAATCTCTGCGAGTCAGCCCTTTGGCAGCGGCCAGCAGTGCTTCGGTGGGTGAAGCCCCGGCCTCGGCAAACAGCAAGTGGTCAATCAGCGTCACGTACTGGGCACAGACCTCCGCCAAAAACTCGTCCGGATGCGTCAGGTACAGATGCGCCCTGCAGATATCCTGAACTGCCTGCAAAGAGGTTCCTCGCATTCGCTCGGCGATAACGATCGGCGCAATCATCACCAACCCGCCAACTGAAGG
>JBBQMX010000130.1:0-6048 GCA_038329375.1 Pseudomonadales bacterium
AACTCCAGGCGCCCTGATCGCAGATGATACCCACCCCTGCATCAGCCTGACGGCCCGGGAACGCCTGCAAGAGAGGCAAATCGCGGTGGAAAAGGTGGTGCTTTCGCACGAGGAATTCCTGATGTGGCCACGCATGCCAGCCTGGAACAACCGGGCTATTCCAGGGTGTTTAGTCGAAGCCCTGGTCCTGCTTCGCCAGCCAGGCGTCGGGCAAGGCGACTTTTCCGCCTTTTGCCAGGAAGCAGAGTTTCTCGGCTTTACCGGCCGCCTGATCAACCCCCTGAACGAATAGGGTGAACAGGAATGCACTATGATGAAACGCGACATATGGGCAGCGGGGTTAGTGGCGATATCCCTTTTATTTGCCCTTACTGTCAGCGGCAAGGAACTGACGGTTCAGGAAAACGCTGGTCATTACAGCTTGAACAATCACATTGAGTACTTTCTGGACGATGAACAAACCCTTGGTCAGGTATTGCAACGGGAACAGTGGCAAAAAAAGCACAATGACAGCGTACTGAACCTGGGGTTCACCGATCAGTCAGCATGGCTCAGGACATCCCTGACAATCCCGGAACCGTTGACCCGCCAGTGGTACCTGGTGATTCCTTATCCACTTCTGGAGGAAGTGGACCTCTATATACTGCGTGATAAGCAATGGCCGCCGATCTACCACACCAGTCGCCAGGAGACCGAAAACCGGCGGGAACTGGCCCACAGCTACCAGGTCGCCCTGCCGTTACCGCGTGACCTGGACGGCCAGGTGGAATTGTTCCTGCGGGCGCGGTCAGCGACGTCACTGCAAGTGCCGGTCGAGCTTTGGCGCGAGGACCAGCTGCTGACGCGATTTTCACTGGAGAGCCTCTATTGGGGAGGCTATTTCGGCGTGATGTTTGCCCTGGTGATTTACAACCTGTTCCTTTTTATCTCCATCAGGGATTCGGCCTACGGCTATTACGTGCTGTACATCGGCTCGATCAGCCTGCTAATGCTGTGCATCTCCGGGGTCGGGAGCGCCTGGATCTGGGGCGGGCAGCCGTTGCTGCCCCGCTATACTCTGCCCATCAGCACCGCACTTGCTTCTCTGTTCGCCTTGCTGTTCGCACGCAGCTTTCTCAAATGGCAGGATATTTCTTCCCGCTGGGATCGCAGCATGAAGATCGCGGCCGGATTGGCCGGGGCGCTGATCGTATACACCTGGGTCGATCCCATAAACGGTACGCTGTTCGCCGGTCTTCTGGGTAGCCTGGTGATTTTGCTGCTCATCGCCGTGGGACTGGCGGGTCTGAAGGCCGGCGTCGCCATTGCCCGTTATTTCGTGCTGGCCTGGACTACCTTTGCCCTGGGGGCATCCCTGTATTTAATGAGCGTTTTCGATCTTCTGCCGGTAAACCTCGTCACCACTCATGCCATGCAAGTTGGCTCGGTCGCAGAGGTGCTGCTGCTCTCCTTTGCCCTCGCCCATCGCATAAAGGACGAGCGGGCACGCAAGCTGGCGGCGCTGCGGAGCCAACACATGGCTGAGCGACAGGTCCGGGATCTGGAAATGCAATCCCTTGAACAGGCCATGCACGATTCAACCACCAGGCTGCCCAATGCCTACCTGCTCAATCAGCAGTTACAAACAATGATGAGTCAGGACAAGCGGGTTGCACTCACTCTGGTCCACTATCCACAGGTCAGGGACATTGCATCCAGCATGGGCCACAAGCTGGCAGAAGAAATGTTCTGTCAGTTGATGAATAAGCTCAACCATACGGTGGCGGGGCTGGCCGGTGTGGTCTGTCTGGAAAGCCAGCGGCCAGCCTATATTGCGATTCCCGAATTCGGTTCAGCGGCATTCTTGATTGATCTCACGCAGTTGGAGGGCCCACTGAAGCCCTTCATCGAACAGGTGGTGGGTAACCATGAAATCTCTTTCCAGGCCGTCAGACTATCTGTTTTCATGAATCTACACTGCGGCGTGGCTATCGGCCCGGAGCATGGCGACTGCACGGAAATTCTGTATCAACACGCTCTGGCCGCAAGGGACCGCAGCGAATCAAGCAAGGTTCCGGTGCAGGTCTATAACGACGAGATCTCCGATTTCGCGCGCCGCCGCCTGGATCTGGTGACGGCTTTGCCGCCAGCCATCGAGGCCGGGGAACTGGAGCTTTACCTGCAACCGCAAATGAACAGCACCGGCCAGGAGCTGGTCGGCGCGGAGATACTGTTGCGCTGGCACAGTCCGCGTTTTGGGCCAGTGCCAACTTCGGAAGTGATCGAGATCGCAGAAAATGCCGGCTTGATGGATCTGCTATCGCGCTACATAGTAACCGAGGCCTGGCGAATAATGCAGATACTGCAGAAACGACAACTGAACATTACCTGCAGCGTCAACCTTTCGGTTCAGAATCTCACTAACAGCCACTTTGTGTCCTTTGCACTGGCGGGGATCAGGGAAAACGCCATTCCAATGAATCGCGTGATCTTCGAAGTGACGGAGACCGCCATGATGTACAACATGGATGCAGTGATCGGGTCTCTGCTCCAGATTGCCAACAGCGGCTGCAAGGTTGCCCTGGATGATTTTGGTACGGGCTACTCCTCCCTGGCCTATTTGAGCCGCCTGCCCATCCACGAGCTGAAGATCGATGGTTGCTTCATAAGCCAGATGTCTTCCAACCAGAATGACCTGGGAATTGTCCAGAACACCCTGAAACTGGCACGCACTCTCAACCTGGAAGCCGTAGCTGAAGGCGTGGAAGACAATAACACCAAAGAGCTCCTCAGCCAGCTGGGCTGCAACCGGCTACAGGGCTACCTGTTTGCCAAGCCGATGCCGTTGGAGAAATTCTGCGAATGGGCTGGTCGTTCCTGATAATTCTCTATAGACGTAAATAAATTTCCTGCTGATCGCTGATACCTGACATACATGTATGTTGGACTAAGCCGCCAGTGCCGAAGTTGCCTGGCAGTGTACGGAAAAGAGAGGATTCGAACCTCTGACCTCTGCCTCCGGAGGGCACCTCCTTGCCTCGTTTTAGAGTGGGATCAATCGGGTTAAATCGATATGGTTCGGGTACTTGGATGTTCTATCAGTTCTTCAGTAAAACCCAATTTAAACCAGCATTTGCACGATTTAGGTCGATTCTTGGCACATGGCTGTCTGGTCTCGGATGTCCGAATTTTACCAATATGTCCGCTGTCCTTTGCGATTAATTCATTATTTTAGTCATCGGCCAGTGGCAAGCAACACATTGAAATCTGTCCGGTTCAGACTGTCCTAAATCGAACGGTTTATGTGGTCTCATGACTGGCCCCTGGGAGCGCCGAGTCCAGGGGTCAGACTACTACGGAAGGTATTCAGCCAGCTTTTCCGTCGGGCCGGGGGCTGGCAAGTACCCGGGTATAGCGATAGAGAAGGATCCCGTAAGCCAGACTCCAAGGAAGGGCGCTGATGCCGATCCCGGCAGGGTTGGCCAACCGGCGAGCAGGCTGCCCAGATACGCCAGCCAGCGTCCAGCATGACCAGGGGCAGGTTGATGGCACCATTGACCTGCAGAACCCACAAGGGTATTGAAGCCAGCCCGAGTGCAGTCACTGACAAGAAAAATATTCGAAACGGAGAGGAAAAAAGCTGGCCTATGGAAGCGGGCTGCTCAAGGTTGCCGGTAGAGGTAGCTCGCATCGTTGCGCTTTGGTGTCCGGTGGACAGGCTGGGGAGATGTCCGGCACTCGCCGGACCAAGTTGGCCGGGCCAGACGGTCAACAAATTCGAACACCAGGTTTTCCGGTTCGGCACAAGCCTGATCAAAAGCCTGGTGGAAACCCACTGACGAACATTGTCCCGCTTTACGATTTAACATAGAACTCAGGGCAGGGTGCGGGTAACACTCCAGGTGGTTTCTTTTGCCATGGTCATAAAAGAATGGAGGTACTCTACCGACGCGTCCCGCTCCCGCAGCCCCAGAAAAATCTGCTTGTCGATGCCATCCTGCCCCAACCTTACCGGCGTAACCGGAATACGATGCGCGTACTCTTCCACCAGCCATCGGGGGAGCGCCGATACGCCCCGCCCTGCCGCGACCATTTGCAGCATGATGTCGGTGGTTTCTATCGTTTTATGTCTGGCCGGGCTGCTGTGAGCCGGCAGCAGAAAACGCGTGTAGATATCCAGCCTCTCAGCAGCCACCGGGTAGGTGATCAGGGTTTCCCGCTCCAGATCGGCGGGCTCTGCCCAAGGCTTGGTAGCCAAGGCATGCCCTTTTGGCACCACGAGCACCTGTTCATAGTCAAAAACAGGTTCATAGATCAACCCGCTTCGCTGCAACGGGTCTGGCGTGACCAGCACGTCAATGTCGTATCCGAACAGGGCGCCGATACCGCCAAACTGGAAGCGCTGCTTGACGTCCACATCAACACCCGGCCATTGCTCCAGATAGGGTCCAACCACCTTCAATAGCCACTGATAACACGGGTGGCATTCCATACCGATTCGCAGGCTTCCACGTTGGCCCCGCGCGATCTGGCCCACCAGATCTTCGGCGTGTTCAAACTGGGGAAGCATCCGGTTGGCGAGTGACAACAGATACAAACCGGACTGCGTCGGCCGCAACTTCCGGCCCTCGCGCACCCAAACCGGAGTACCGAGTTGCTGCTCGAGTTTGCGGACGGTATGGCTCAGCGCCGACTGTGTTAGATGCAACGCATTGGCGGCTGCCGTCAGCGAGCCGCAGCGATCCACTTCCCGGACGATGTCCAGATGATGACGCTCAATCATGTTTCACCCCGCATGAATTTAAATCATTGATTGATGAGATATTACCATTATTTTTCATGATTTCTCCCTGTTAGCTTTAGCCACTCATCACAAATGAACTACAAGGCCAACGGAGAACACTCATGGTAACCACTCACAATCTGGGCTTCCCCCGGATCGGCGAACGCCGCGAACTAAAGTTTGCCCTGGAAAATTTCTGGAGGGGAGAGCTGGATGAGCAAGCGCTGCTGGCGACCGGCGCCGAACTTCGCACGCAAAACTGGCGGCACCAGCAGGGGCTTACACTGGCGCCGGTTGGCGACTTCTCCCTCTACGACCAGGTACTGGACATGAGCGCCACCCTTGGCAACCTGCCGGAGCGGGCGGGCAATCAGCACGCCAGTGCGCTGGATCGTTACTTCCGCATCGCCCGCGGGCGCTCCCCAAGTGACGACGGCTGCTGCGGCGTCCACGCCGGTGAAATGACCAAATGGTTCGACACCAACTATCACTACATCGTGCCCGAGTTTGATGCCGGCACCCGTTTCACGCTGGACTCAACCCGGCTGATCGAACAGCTCGAAGAGGCAAAGGCGGCGGGTATCAATGCCAAACCCGTCATCATCGGTCCCGTGACATATCTTTGGCTTGGTAAATCAAAAGATGACACCGACAAATTAAGCCTTCTTGATGAACTTTTGCCGGTTTACGGCCAGTTGCTTGAGCAGCTCAGTGAACATGGCGCTGAATGGGTACAGATTGACGAGCCGATACTGGTTACCGAATTGGAGGCAGACTGGCGGCACGCGCTGACCAACGCCTACCACAGTCTTAAAAGCAGCTCGGTGAAGCTGCTACTCACCACCTATTTCGGTGAGCTACGCGAAAACCTGCAGCTGGCTTGCGAACTACCCGTGGCCGGCCTTCACCTGGACGCAATCAAGGCTCGCGACGAAGTTGCCCGGTTGAGCGACTGGCTACCGGCCCATAAAGTGCTGTCGCTGGGTGTGATTGATGGCCGCAATATCTGGAAAACCGACTTGAGCGCCACCCTTGACTGGCTGGCGCCGGTGCATCAGAAATTCCCGGAACGTTTATGGCTGGCGCCATCCTGCTCACTGCTGCACGTGCCGGTGGACCTGGCGCGTGAGACCGCAATGGACCCGGAGATTCTTTCCTGGCTTGCCTTTGCACGGCAAAAGCTGGACGAATTGCAATTACTGGCAGTTGGCCTCAATGACGGCAGGCAGGTGATCGCAGAGGCCCTGAAGCAAAACGCAGAGGCCATTCAAAGCCGCCGGCAATCC
>JBBQMX010000131.1:0-6039 GCA_038329375.1 Pseudomonadales bacterium
AACGACCTGGTGTTATGTCTGATTCCAAGCGCAAACAATCCGGCCCGAAGCAACCCAAGCATCGCTCCAGTCAACGCCCTGACTCCAGGCCGGGTCCTGTTCCGGAAGCGCCTGCAGATAAGGCACCTGCCGAGTATCGCAGCGAGGTCCAGTTAGTGACCGTAGATCCGGATAATGCAGGCCAACGCCTCGACAATTTCTTGATGGCGCGCCTGAGAGGTGTACCAAAGAGTCTGATTTACAGAGTCATTCGCAAGGGGGAGGTGAGAATCAATAAAGGCCGTACCCGCCCCGACTCAAAAGTGAATGCAGGAGACCAGGTCAGGATTCCTCCGGTCACACAAAAGCTGAAAGCGCAAAAACCTGCGCCGGGCACTCGGGTTCAGGGAGTTATGGAGGCTGCTATTGTATTCGAGAACGATCAGATGCTGGTGGTGAATAAGCCCTCCGGTATTGCGGTCCATGGCGGAAGCGGTCTTAGTTTTGGTCTCATTGAGGTGATGAGGGCTGCACGGCCCGAGGCCAGGTTTTTGGAGTTGGTGCATAGACTGGACAGGGACACCTCCGGCCTTGTGATGATCGCCAAAAAGCGCTCGGCTCTGCGTTTTCTGCAGCAGGAGCTTCGTGATAAGCGGATAAGGAAACATTATCACGCTCTGGTAACCGGAGACTGGCCCCGGACTTGCGAGCGGGTTGAACAGCCGCTGCTGCGTTTCGAGCTCGCCAATGGCGAACGTCGTGTGCGTATTGATGAAACAGGCAAGGTTTCCCTTACCCTGTTTCGGGTAATGGAGTGCTTCCGCGGATACAGTCTTGTGCAGGCCTCACCGGTCACCGGGCGCACCCATCAGATACGAGTGCACAGCGCTTTCATTGGTCATCCGATTGCGGGCGATGACAAGTATATGGATGATGTCAGCCTTAAAGCGTTTCGCAAAGTCGGAGGCTCGCGGCTCATGTTGCATGCTTTCGGGCTGCAGTTTGCGCTACCTGTGACGGGAGAGTCGATGTATCTGGAGGCGCCCTATGACGAAGCATTTTCAGCTTTTCTTACCATGTTGGGTGGACGTAAAAGCTTGAAATAGCGGTACAGGCAGTGAAGCACACAATGGAGAATCAAGCAGTTATGACAATTAGAGTCGCAATATTTGATTGGGATGGCACGCTGGTGGATTCGGTAGAGCATATCGCCAGCAGTTTGCACCAGGCGGCCACTGAGCTTGGTTATCCGGCCCTGGAATGGGATGCGTACCGTAACATTATTGGTTTGGGTATGGTCGAGGCGCTGGAATCGCTTTATCCCGGCATCACCCGCGCCGAAATGAAGCGTCTTCGGGAAGGTTATGGTCGGTATTTTTTTTCCAAAGTCACAACGCCTCGCGAGGTTTTCGCGGGACTGGCCGACGTGCTGGTTGATCTCAAGAGTGCCGGAATGGGGCGGGCTGTTGCCACCGGTAAAAGCCGGCGTGGCCTGGAGGGCGCGTTGGTCTCCAGTGGCTTAGGGCCGCATTTTGATCTGACTCGATGTGCAGATGAAACCCGTTCCAAACCCGACCCCGCGATGCTGACGGAAATTATTGCTTTTTATGGAATCCGTCCTGATGAGGCTGTCATGATCGGGGATACGGTCTATGACATGGAGATGGCGCAACGCATCGGAATGCCTGCGATTGGAGTTGATTGGGGCGTTCACGACCAGGTTGCAATGTCGGTCTATGAGCCCAAAGCTGTTGTGAGCTCTGTAAGAGAGCTGCGATGCGAGCTGGGGCTTTGAAGGGCTAGCCATTCAGAACGCCAGGCGCAATATTCTTTTCTATTGATCAGGAATGCTTAAATGTCAGATTGGGAATCAGGCCAGAAGCCGGGCTGGGAAAGCAAGTCTGCTTCGCCCTCATCAACGATGAAAGAGCCGGAATCCCGGCGCGACTGGAAGCTGATTGAAAAGCTGGTGATGTCGTTACAGTCGGAGCAACGCAAGAGTCGACGGTGGGGGATATTCTTCAAGATACTCACCTTTCTTTATCTCTTCGCACTTTTGATGATGTTCAAATTTCCTTTCAGTAGCAGTCTCGATTCTGCGACCTCGGACCACACCGCAATTATCGAGGTGAGTGGCCCAATCGCGTCAGATACCGAAGCCAGTGCGGACAATATTGTCGGTGCCTTGCGCGAAGCGTTTGAAAACGAGCGTTCCAGGGCTGTTCTGCTGCGCATTAACAGCCCTGGCGGGAGCCCTGTGCAATCGGGCTATATTTATGACGAAATCAAGCGACTGAGGGAAAGGCATCCAGACAAAAAGCTGTATGCAGTTATTTCAGACATCGGCGCGTCCGGCGCCTATTATATCGCCGCTGCCGCTGATGAAATATACGCTGACAAGGCGAGCCTTGTGGGCTCAATTGGTGTGGTATCCGGTGGGTTTGGGTTCACGGGTGTAATGGATAAGCTTGGTGTTGAGCGCCGGCTTTACACCGCTGGCGAAAACAAAGCCTTTTTGGACCCCTTCTCGCCGGAGAGTGAGAGTGATGTCAATTTCTGGGAGTCGGTTCTTGCCACAACTCATGCACAGTTTATCGAGCAGGTAAAGGCGGGGCGGGGCGACCGGCTGGCGAATGATGAGCGTCTTTTTTCTGGTTTGATATGGACTGGCGAACAGGCCGTCGAGCTTGGTCTGGTGGATGGCCTGGGTAGTTCAAGCTATGTTGCCCGGGAAATCGTTGGCCAGGAAGAGCTGATAGATTACAGTCGTCGCGGTTCGCCTTTCAAGGACCTGCTGGATCAGTTTGGGGTGTCGGTGGGTAGCGGCATAGTGGATCAGATTGTGGAGTCACGGCTGGAGTTGCGGTAAGCCTCGGTGAGCGGGTCCATTCCCCAGGCTTTGAGCAGATCGGTCAGGGCAATGAGCGGCAATCCGATCAGGGTGTTCGGGTCTCCACCGTCGAGCGCGCTGAACAGCGATATCCCGAGCCCCTCCATTTTAAAGCTGCCTGCGCAATCGTAGGGAGTTTCAGTTTCAAGATAATGGTTGATGTCCTGATCGGAAAGCGAACGGAAGTGAACACGAAAGAGCTCACAGCGGCTTTGCATTCGTCCGGTGGCGGTATCCAGCAGGGCCAGGCCAGTATGGAAAGTGACTACCCGTCCGCTGCAGGCGCGTAGTTGGGCTTTAGCCCGAGTATGGTCGCCAGGCTTGCCAAGCCGGGTGCCGTCCGGAAGGGCGGCTACCTGGTCTGAGCCGATAATCCAGTGTTCTGGAAACTGCTCAGCCAGTGCTTTGGTTTTTTCTTCTGCAAGGCGTGTCGCCAGGGCGCGTGCGGACTCCTCAGGGTGAGGGCTTTCATCAATGTCCGGACTGGCCGTGGCAAATTTCAGGCGGAGTTGACTCAGAAGCTGCTTTCGATATGGCGATGAGGATGCCAGTACGATTTGTGGGCTTGTCATATTGATCGTCCCTTTAATGGGCATCTCAGTGTAATGGGTATATGTGCAATCAGCGAGCATCATAGAGGCATCGGTTGCAGGCGCCGAAGCATTTTCGGGCAATGAGATGGGTAAAAACACGTAATTTATGGCGCCAACTGCTCAAATCCTGATGAAGTCTTTGACAGCAGTGAGCCAGGCCCCTAAAATTGCGCGCCTATGTCAAACACCGAATTGTCTAAAACCGTCGACCCATACCGGCTTGCGGAACAGGAAACCAAACTTGAGGGCGTTATCCCTCTTGCCGCTTTGTCGCGTTTTCTGGAGTGTACGCTGCCACCTGACGCGTCGAACGGCGATGCGGTTTGTCGCGTCAAGCTGACTTTTAGTCAGGATGGCGAGCGCCGCAGGCTGGTAGAAGGTGAGTTGGAAGCGCAGGTTGTGCTGGAGTGCCAGCGCTGTATGAAGCCAATGTCTGCGACACTCGCTTCACAATTCAGGCTCGGGTTTGTAACCAGCGATAAGCAGGCTAAACAACTGCCGAAAGACTTGGAGCCTTATCTTGCGGAAGACTTCAGCGCGAACTTATGGACTCTGATAGAAGATGAATTGTTGTTGGTGGTGCCTCCTTTTCCCAAGCACGAGCGAGAGGAATGCCCTGCCTCGGCAGCGCTGGGGAAGCTGGAGCCTGAATCGTCAGCTCCGGCTACTGAAGAGCCGCGGGATAACCCGTTCAGTGCTCTCGCAGACCTGAAAACGAAGAAGCATTAATTCCGGGAGTAGCTGGCGATTAAAATCAAGTGCCGGCGCTCAGATTTTACGAACGTCAGAATTCAAAGTCAGGAGCTTGATCATGGCTGTACAGAAGAACCGAAAAACACGCTCGAAGCGTGGCATGCGCCGTTCACACGACGCGCTGAGCGCTACAACTCTGGCGACAGATTCCACTACGGGTGAGATTCATCGTCGGCATCACGTGTCGCCTGATGGTTTTTACCGTGGCAAGCAGGTTATTGAAGCCCGAGACGAGTAGCCGCCGCCATCAATATCTGGCAATGCGAGTCAGTTAGATGGTGAGTTCAATCACTATTGCGGTGGATGCAATGAGCGGCGACCTTGGTGCCGCCGTTGCGGTCTCGGCATCCCTGGTTGCAGTGCGTGAAAATGAAGCCTTGAGTCTTATTCTGGTCGGAAGCCTGGGTGAGCTTGAGGCTTTGTTGCATCCGGCCCATGAGCGGATTCGGATTGTCGAGGCGGCGGATGTGGTCCGGATGAATGAACGACCCTCACATGCACTTCGGCACAAGCAGAATTCATCCATGGCTGTCGCCCTCCGTCTGGTTCGAGATGGCGAGGCGCAGGGCTGCGTCAGCGCTGGCAATACCGGCGCCCTGATGGCCTTTGGGCGTTCTATTTTGAGAATGTATCCAGGCATTGAACGTCCCGCGATCACCAAGCTGATTCCCTCATTGCGTGGCCGGTGTCACGTGCTCGATTTGGGCGCCAATGTTGATGCCAGCGCTGAAAATCTGTATCAGTTCGCGCTGATGGGGTCACTTATGGCCGCCGCCATTAATGATCTACAGGAACCCCGAGTGGCTTTGCTGAATGTGGGCGAAGAGGAGATCAAGGGCAATGAGCAGGTTCGGCTAGCGTCTCACATGCTGGCCCAGTCTGAAGCCCTCAATTATATCGGTTACGTCGAAGGCAGTGACCTGTTTCGTGATGTGGCCGACGTCGTTGTCTGCGACGGGTTTGTCGGTAACATCGCCCTTAAAACCGGCGAAGGCGTTGCCGGACTGCTGATTGAATTGCTTGAGCAGGCCTTCGCCAGAAACCTGTACGGTCGTTTTGTTGGTTGGCTCGCCCGCCCGATCCTCGGGCGAGTGCTCAAACTGATGGACCCCTCTCGTCATAATGGTGCAAGTTTGCTCGGCTTGCAGGGTGTTGTTATTAAAAGCCACGGTAACGCCAATGAGCGAGCCATGCTGGCTGCGATACGGCAGTCAGTATGCGAGGTGGAGCTTGAAGTGCCTCGTCGGATAAACGAGCGTCTGGATGACTTGTTGCTCTGATCTGATACCCCGTTGTAACCTTTTCCGTCTGCCATGGCCCATCTCCCGGTTACCTTGTACTATTGGCTAATCTCCCGGAATCAACAATCACGGTAAGATCGCGCTTATGAAATCAGCCTTTATTTTTCCAGGACAAGGGTCCCAGTCTGTTGGCATGCTCGGCGGCACTGCTTCCGACTGGCCCATCATTGAACGGACTTTCGCTGAAGCTTCCCAGGCGCTGGGCTACGACCTCTGGCATGTATGTCAGCATGGCCCCGCCGAAGAGCTTAACCAGACGACGGTCACTCAACCGGCCCTATTGACTGCCAGCGTTGCGTTGTGGCGACAGTGGTTTGTTGCGGGTGGCAACTTGCCGGATCTCGTGGCAGGTCATAGCCTCGGTGAATACAGTGCCTTGGTGGCAGCCGAGAGTCTCAACTTCTCCGATGCTGTTAAATTGGTGCGTTTACGTGGCGAACTCATGCAGGCTGCGGTTCCTGCGGGAGAGGGCAGCATGGCGGCAATTTTGGGCCTTGAGGATCAGGCTGTAATCAACGCATGT
>JBBQMX010000132.1:0-5979 GCA_038329375.1 Pseudomonadales bacterium
GTCGGCACATGGCTTATAATTTAATCGTTCATCGCCGGGCAGAATACGCACCCGGCCCTGGCCGCCACGGTTCTCAATCATCATCTGCTTGCCACCGGGTGCCAGCAGGGCCAGCCCGGGCTTGAGCATATCGCCTTCAACGGCTTCACGTACTTCAATCTGACACAGCTTGTTGAGTCGGTCAGCAAACGCCGGTGTAAAACTGGCAGGCATGTGCTGAACCAGAACCAGGGGCGCCGGGAAGTTCGCCGGTAACATCGTCAGCACTTTCTGCAGTGCAATCGGGCCGCCGGTGGAGGTTCCAATAGCCACCACATCGTAATGCCGGGGGGGTGTCTTGCGTTGGCTCGTGCGCGCCGGTGATGGTGACGCTGGTGCTGCGGTTCTTGTTGTAGCTGGACGATCCACAATTGGCTGCGAGGGACTCGTTGCCGTGCTGTTGGCAGGAGCTTCTGTCCAGGCTCGCTGCGCTGGGGCGGGCGGCGTCTGTAAGGGGCGACCACTGCTCGGCCGGCTACGGGCAACATCCAGAATTCGGTCCCGGAGGATTTTCTGCAGTTCACTGCTATCCCGTGCGATGTCCTCGAAATTCTTGGGCAGGAAATCCACCGCGCCTGCGTCCAGTGCATCCAGGGTAACCCGGGCGCCGTCATAGGTCAGCGAGGAAAACATCAGGACCGGGACCGGGCGGATCTTCATGATTTCCCGGACCGCGGAGATGCCATCCATGACCGGCATCTCGTAATCCATGGTGATCACATCAGGGCGGAGCTTTTCCGCCATCTCGACCCCTTCACGGCCATTCGAGGCCACACCAATGACCTGTATACCATCGGAGGCGTTGAGGATTTCAGTCAGTCGCTTGCGAAAAAAGCCTGAATCATCAACGACCAGAACAGAAACCGCCATGCACCTCTCCTTAAATGGGATAGACCGCTACCGCATCAACCGTAATGCTGGAGCAGGCTCGGAACATCAATGATCAGTGCAATCCGACCGTCTCCGGTAATGGTGGCGCCGGCCATACCTGGCGTACCCTGCAGGGCACGGCCCAACGGTTTGATCACCACTTCTTCCTGCCCAACGAGTTGGTCTACCACAAACCCGACTCGCTTGGTGCCCATCGCGACAATCACTACATGACCGTTCGTCGGAGGTGGTGAACCGGCAGCGCCCTTGATAAGCCAACGTTTGATATGAAACAGCGGGAACACTTTGTCCCTGACCACAATGCATTCGCGGCCGTCGACAATGTTCTTCTTGCTGAGATCAAGGTGGAAAATCTCGACCACATTGACCAACGGCAGGGCGAACGCCTGATCCGCCAACTTGATCATCAGGGTAGGCATGATCGCCAGTGTCAGCGGCACCTTAATGACGATGCGGGAACCTTTGCCCAGCTCGGACTCGACGTTGATCATGCCGTTGAGCTGAGCAATTTTGGTTTTCACCACGTCCATACCGACACCACGGCCGGATACGTCAGAGATCTGCTCTTTGGTAGAAAATCCGGCGGCAAAAATAAGGTTGTAGCATTCAGTTTTAGTGAGGCGGTCTGCCGCCTCCTTGTCATAAATCCCTTTCTCAACGGCTTTACGCCGGAGTATTTCCGGGTCCATACCTGCGCCGTCATCTTCAATAACCAGCAGAATATGATCACCTTCCTGTTGCGCTGACAGCGTGACCAGACCAACACGTGGCTTTCCGGCTTGCTCCCGCACATCCGGTGCTTCAATGCCGTGATCCACCGAATTACGAACCAGGTGGACCAGGGGATCAGAGAGCGCTTCGACCAGATTCTTGTCGAGATCGGTATCTTCACCGTGCCTCTCGAGATTGATTTCTTTTTTCAGGCTTCGGGCAAGATCCCGGACTACTCTCGGGAATCGACCAAATACCTTTTTGATCGGCTGCATCCGGGTCTGCATAACCGCGGCCTGCAAATCAGTGGTGACCACATCAAGGTTGGACACCGCTTTTTGCATATGCTCGTCTTCACTCTCCGAGCCCAGGCGTTGAAGGCGGTTACGCACCAGTACCAGCTCACCCACCATATTCATGATGTCATCGAGACGCTTGGTGTCCACGCGCACCGTGGTTTCGGCTGCAGGCGTAGAATCCCTGGCTGGCACTGCAGACGGTGCAACGCTCTCCGGCGCCTTGTCGGGCCGAGAAGCTGGTCTGGCCGCTTCTGGCTCAGCTCTCCCTGCCGGCTTTACAGCAGCCTTGCCAGCGCCTTTGGTGGGGCTCTTGCCTTTACCGTGAAGCTGATCCAGCAGGTTTTCAAATTCGTCATCGCTGATGAAGTCGTCACCACCGACAGGTGCCACGCTTTCCGGAGTCTCCGGCTGCGGGGGTTCAGGCTTTTTGTTCTCGGCCGTCGGGGCATCTAACGGGCCGGAGAACTTGCCCTTGCCATGGAGATTGTCCAACAGCGCCTCAAACTCGTCATCGGTGATCTCGTTACTGTCGCTGGCCGGAGTATCCTGATTTTCAGTCGATGAGGACTGTGAACTGGATGTTCCGTCATCAAGAGCGTTCAGCAATTGTTCAAATTCATCATCGGTGATATCGCCATGCTCATCAGTTCCGGAAGGCGTTACAGAATCGGCGCTCCCAGCGAGGGCTTGCGAGGCCGGCAGCGCAAAACCATCAAGGGCCCGAATCAGCTCGGGTGGAGCGAACGTGAGCTCTTCCTTGTTGCGAACCTGATCAAACATGACATTGACGTAGTCCAGGGTTTCCAGCACTACGTCCATCAATTCAGCGTCAACGCGACGCTTATGATTGCGAAGGGTATCGAACACGTTCTCCGCGGAGTGGCAGCAATTGACCAAAGCTTCCAGTTGCAGGAAACCGGCACCACCCTTGACGGTATGAAAGCCTCTGAATATTGCGTTCAGAAGATTACTGTCGTCCGGGTTCTGTTCCAGATCCACCAGTTGCTCTGACAACTTCTCGAGTATCTCTCCAGCCTCTACCAAAAAGTCCTGAAGGATCTCTTCATCAGCGTCAAATGACATGCAACACCCTCACCTTAAAATCCGAGACTGGACAGCAGGTCGTCTACGTCGTCCTGTCCGGAAACTACGTCTGCGCGCTCTGCAGCTCGCATTTGTGGGCCCTCACCTTTCTCCGGGGAGGTTTGTTCCTGACTTGAAAGCTCATGCACGGTGCCGGTCATTTGATCAACGTGACTTGCCATCACCACCAGGCTGAGCAGGTGTTCTTCAACTTCCTTGACCAGCGTAGTGACTTTCTGGATCACCTGGCCGGTCAGATCCTGGAAGTCCTGTGCCAGCAATATTTCAGACAGGCTGCCGTATATGGCATCGGTATCATCGGCCGTAGTGGCAAAGAACTGATCAATCCGGTCATACAACTCGCGGAATTCCGCAGGAGCAATCTCCCGGCGGCGCAACCGTTGCCAGTCCTCTCTCAGCGCTTTTGCCTGATCGCGCATCGCGATTACTCTGGGCATGGCGCCTTCGGCCAGGTCCATGGTGCGGTTGGCCGCCTTACTGGTCATCTGGACCACGTATTCCAGCCGGTCTGATGCGTCAGACATCATCGACAGGGCTTCCTGCTGCTCCTGATTCTGGGGGTCTATCTGAAAGTTCCGGATGGCTTCATGGAGGCTGCGGGTAAGGCGACCGACTTCCCGGTAGAGGCTCTGGTCCCGAACCTCGCTGAGGTCGCTGATCAGTGCCATGGCTTTACCGTAATCTCCGGCGTTCACCTGATTCATCAGCTCGGTAGCTTGGCTGCGAAGTTTTTCAGTTACCTCCGGGTCAAGATTTGCCTGATTCTTTTTTATTTTGCTCATGAGCGCGCGCCCGACCCCTTTTACTGAATGCGCTCAAAGATTTTTTCAATCTTTTCCTTGAGCACAGCCGCGGTGAATGGTTTGACCACATAACCGTTAACACCCGCCTGGGCAGCTGCAACGATCTGATCACGCTTGGCCTCTGCAGTCACCATCAGCACCGGCAAGGTTTTCAGGGTGTCGTCGGCCCGAACCTCCTTGAGGAGATCAATGCCCGACATGCCAGGCATATTCCAGTCCGTCACCAGGAAATCATATTTGCCGCTTTTGAGCATCGGCAACGCGGTGTTGCCATCGTCGGCTTCATCGGTATTGGTGAAGCCGAGATCACGTAACAGGTTCTTGATGATCCTGCGCATGGTAGAAAAATCATCCACAATCAGGATTTTCATGTTTTTGTCCAAAGGGACCTCCAGTAAATAAAGCCCGGAATTGTCGTCAATTCATGGCCCTGTCACTCAGGACGCTGACCGTTTTGCCGGTCTGGCAGCCTGCCAGAACTACACCGCTCATTGTCTTGTCTGCCGCGCCGTTGTAAAGCGTCGGTTACCAAAAACTACAGATCTCAGGCCGCGGTGGTAGACCAGTCCGATAATCTGGCCCGAAGCCGCATCGCCGCCTGGGTATGAATCTGGCTGACCCGGCTCTCACTAACTCCAATAACTGCGCCAATTTCCTTCAGGTTGAGCTCTTCCTGGTAATACAGACTCAGCACCAGTTTTTCCCTCTCGGGCAGTTCACTGATTGCCCCCGCCAGACTTTTACGAAACGCGTCCGAGGTGATGCCATCGAGAGGATTATCCGACGCCTCATGTTCCTTTATCGGCAGCTCGCCGGATTCATTGAGTTCATCGAGACTAAAAAGTTTGCCGCTGCTGGCATCGTTCAAACAGGCATGATACTCGCTGAGCGACATTTCGAGTTCTTCGGCAACGTCTGAGTCCTGTGCTTCGCGCCCGGTGCGGTCTTCGACAACTTTGATAGCACTGGCCACGCGGCGGGCATTCCGGTGTACGGATCGTGGTACCCAGTCACCTTTGCGAATTTCATCAACGATCGAGCCGCGAATGCGAATGCCGGCGTAGGTTTCGAACGAGGCGCCCTTATCAGACTGGAATTTATTGGCAGCTTCAAGAAGGCCGATCATTCCGGCCTGCATAAGATCGTCCAGCTGCACTGAGGCGGGAAGACGCGCCAATAGGTGCAACGCGATTTTTTTCACCAGCGGAGCGTGAGTTTCGACAAGCGCATCGGCTTGTCGGGCGCCAGTTTGGTTATAGATTCCCAGGCGTTTCGCCAACGTCATGTATCCAGTTAAGCCTCTACAAGGCGTTCTACGAAGAATTCAAGATGGCCGCGTGGCGACGAGGGCAACGGCCAGCTGTCGACTTTTTCTGCCAGTGCCTTGATGGCCAGGGAGGCCTTGGCCCTTGGGTATACATCCATTACTGCGCGCTGGCGTTGAACGGCTTTTTTGACCGACTCGTCGTACGGCACCATGCCCACGTATTGCAGTGCAACATCCAGGAAGCGCTCGGTAACCCGGGTCAGCTTGCCGAACAGATGCTTGCCTTCCTGCTCGTTCCGGACCTGGTTGGCAAGAATCCGGAAGCGATTGACGCCGTAATCCCGGTTCATCAACTTGATCAAAGCGTAGGCGTCAGTAATGGAGGTCGGTTCATCACACACCACAAAGAGCAGTTCCTGGGAGGCCCGCAGGAAGCTGACAACGGACTCTGAGATACCGGCAGCGGTGTCGACAATCAGCACGTCAATCTGGTCACCAATATCACTGAAAGCGTTGATCAGCCCTGCATGCTCCATGGGTGTCAGCTGAGTCATCCGCTGGGTACCCGAAGACGCCGGGACAATCTTGATGCCGCCGGGACCGTCTACCAACACATCACGCAAGTCGCACTCGCCGGCCAACACGTCCGCAAGGTTCCGATTGGACGTGATGCCCAGCAGCACATCAATGTTAGCGAGCCCGAGATCGGCATCCAGCACGACTACCCGTCGCCCCATCTGGGAAAGTGCTATAGCAAGGTTGACCGACACGTTGCTTTTTCCAACGCCGCCCTTTCCACCGGTGACCGCAATCACCTGAACCGGATGTGGTTTAGCCATACTGACTCTTGTCTCTGTGACACATT
>JBBQMX010000133.1:0-5948 GCA_038329375.1 Pseudomonadales bacterium
GCGGTTGGCTCGCTTTCCTCCAGCACTACTTCCTGACAGCCTGGATTCCTGAACCCGGAACAACACACCAGTTTCAGACTAACCAGCGCAATAACCTCTATGTAATGGGGTTTGTCAGCCCAGCAACGGTAGTTGAGGCTGGCCAAAATGGTGAAGTCAGTGCGAGAGCTTATGTTGGCCCAAAGATAATAGACCGTCTTGAAAATATTGCCCCGAATCTTGATAGAACAGTTGATTGGGGTTTTCTGTTTTTTATTGCTTTACCACTGTTCATGATACTGGACTGGTTTCACGGCATAGTAGGTAACTGGGGCGTCGCTATTATCCTGTTAACAGTTCTGGTTAAAGGCGTGTTCTTTCATTTGTCTGCCACCAGTTACCGTTCAATGGCCCGGATGCGAGCGGTCGCGCCCCAATTGACACGCCTGAAAGAACTTCACGGCGATGACCGGCAACGTATGTCCCAGGAAATGATGGGGCTATATAAGCGTGAGAAGATCAATCCTCTCGGGGGCTGCCTGCCGATTCTGGTACAGATGCCGGTATTCATTTCCCTCTACTGGGCACTGTTTGAGAGTGTGCAGCTGCGTCATGCACCTTTCGTTTTGTGGATCAATGACTTGTCAGTGATGGACCCGTTCTTCATCCTGCCTATCCTGATGGGTGCCAGTATGTTCATCCAGATGAGTCTGAACCCGACACCGCCGGACCCTATGCAGGCCAAGATCATGAAGATGATGCCCATTGTCTTCACTGTTTTCTTCCTCTGGTTCCCGGCCGGTCTGGTGCTTTACTGGCTGACCAACAACATCCTGTCAATCGCACAGCAGTGGTACATCACACGCAAGATTGAAGCAGAAGTTGCCGCCAGAAAACACTGAGTGTTAAATCAGTCCCTATGAAAAGGCTCCTTCCAAAGGAGCCTTTTCCGTTAAGAATAACTTGATAGACGACCTTTTATGACTCAGCCGACCGATACCATCGCTGCTATTGCTACTGCCCCTGGACAAGCGGGTGTGGGTATTGTTCGGGTATCGGGTCCGAAGGCGCGGGCAATGGCGAAGCAGTTGCTGGGGTTTGAACCAAAACCACGTTACGCCCATTACGGCCCGTTTCGCGAATCTGACGGAGCGGTTATTGACGAAGGTATTGGTTTGTTCTTCCCTAACCCTCATTCTTTTACTGGAGAAGATGTCTTTGAGCTCCAGGGCCATGGCGGTACGGTAATTCTGGATATGCTTTTGCGCATGGTCTGTGACCTTGGCGCGCGCCTTGCCCGACCCGGTGAGTTCTCCGAACGGGCGTTCCTGAATGATAAGCTCGACCTCACCCAGGCGGAAGCCATCGCTGATCTGATTGAGAGTAGCTCGGAACAAGCCGCGAGATGTGCTGTGCGATCTTTACAGGGCGTGTTTTCACACCGTATAGACGCCTTGGTAAAGTCGATCACTCAGCTGCGAATTTATGTGGAAGCAGCAATTGATTTTCCGGAAGAGGAAATTGATTTTCTGGCAGACGGCAAGGTCAATAATGACCTGTGCGCGCTGATGGCTGATCTGGATCAGATACTCTCGGAAGCCCAGCAGGGAACCATTTTAAGAGATGGCATGAGTGTGGTGATTGCAGGTCGTCCCAACGCGGGAAAATCCAGTCTGCTGAATGCTCTGGCAGGCCGGGAGGCCGCCATTGTAACCGCTATTGAAGGTACCACCCGGGATGTGTTGCGGGAACATATTCACATCGATGGTATGCCCCTGCATATTATTGATACTGCTGGGCTGCGTGACAGCCCGGATGAAGTGGAGCAAATTGGCATAGCCCGTGCCTGGGCTGAAATTCGCCAGGCAGATCGCATCCTGTTAATGGTGGATGCAACGACCACCAATAAAACCACGCCCCATGAAATCTGGCCAGACTTTATTAACCAGTTGCCGGGTGCCGCTCCGGTTACGGTGATTCGCAACAAGGTGGATCTGAGCGGTGAGCCTGTCGGGCTTACTGTTTCGGGGGATAACCAGGCGCCGGTTATCCGGCTGACTGCAAAATCAGCGGACGGCCTCGACGCTCTTCGTGATCATCTTAAACAGTGCATGGGATTTGCCAGCACGACCGAGGGTGGCTTCCTGGCGCGCCGTCGTCATCTCGACGCGCTGGAGCAAGCACATTCTGCCTTGCTTCAAGGTCAGCAACAGCTGAGGGGATATGGAGCCGGTGAACTGCTGGCAGAAGACCTGCGCTCCGCCCAGGATGCGCTTGGGGAAATCACCGGCGCCATGACACCGGATGATTTGCTTGGCAAGATTTTCAGTAGCTTCTGCATTGGTAAATAGCAATACCAGAAAACATCTCTATCGAAACGTAATCCTCAATCGATTGTTCTCAGCGCCAGGAAATGCCTGAGGCTGGTCTGTTGCCAGCCTGTGGGCGTAAATGCAATACCCTATTTCATTTGCAAAATGAGTGTAAAAATCATGCAAAGACAGTGCATATTCATATCATCGCCACGTGTCAGACGTATCATCTATGTAGTTGCTCTGGCACTCGTGCTGGCTGGCTGTGCCGGACCCGTGCTCGAGGACTATGCACAGCGATCGCCAGCTTTGGTGCCAGATCAATTTTTTGACGGTGAACTTTCAGCTCGCGGGGTAGTCAAGGATTTCACCGGAGAAGTCATTCGAACCTTTGATGCAGACATTGTTGCAAGCTGGGATGACCAGGGTGTGGGCACTCTTGATGAAGTATTCCGGTTCGATGACGGTGAGGAGCCGACTCGGGTCTGGACTCTCACCCCCCATGAAGATGGCTACAAAGCGACCGCCGGGGATGTGGTCGAAGCCGGACAGATGCGCTGGCAGGGTAACGCCATCAATATGAATTATGTGCTCAGAGTGGCTTACGGTGACGGCACACTGGATGTCCGGATGGATGACTGGATGTACCTTATCACCCCCGATACGCTGATTAATCAGACCACTATGAGCAAGTGGGGTATTGATGTTGGTGAGCTTGTTCTGGTTATCCAGAAGCGAAGCGATGACTGAAAAGCTGCCAGAAGTAATCAACCGTGTTGGCACCGGTGGGTGTTACAACGGATCACTGTGATGGTTTACCACGAGAACTGATATGGCAAAGCAATGGCTGATTGCAACGACAATTATCGTTCTGGCAGCGATAGGAGTGGGGGCCGCCTTTCACTTTGATGACGGTACAGGCGAGGTACAGGCCCGTGAAAAGCGGGCGAGCAACGTAAACGTTGTTCAGCCTAAAGCGGATCTGGTTCGTGACGTAGTGGTTGCGGTGGGCACTCTCCGTTCACGGCAGGAAATCGAGCTGACCAGCGAAGTGAGCGGGCGCATTGTCGAGCTGAATTTTGCCCCAGGTGATCCTGTTGCCAAAGGGCAGTTGCTGGTTCGCCTGAATGATCGCCAGGCCCAGGCCGATTTGCGTGTATCGAACGCCCAGTATGGTGATGCCAAGCGGCAGTATGACCGTGCTCAAAGCCTGCGGTCGAACAACAGCATTTCCCAGGCCCAGGTCGATGCTTTGCGGACCACCCTTGATGTCGCTGAAGCGCAATTGGAAGTTGCCCGCACGCGCCTGAACGACCACCGGATTGAAGCGCCTTTCGCAGGCGTTGTAGGGCTGGTGGACGTAAGTGTTGGAGCCTACCTTAATATTGCTGATTCTATTGCTACCCTCGATGCGACCGATAAGATGGAGCTAACCTTTGCGGTACCAGAGCGTTATCTGGGTCAGGTTACACAAGGTCAGGTCCTGACGGCCAAAACAGCTGCGTTTCCTGATCGGGTTTTTGATGGCACCCTCGCAGAACTGGGGACCCGAATTAATGAACTGAGCCGCTCATTGCCAGTCAAGGCTATAATTGATAACTCGGAGGGTCGTTTGCGCCCAGGGCAGTTCATGTCGGTCAGCCTGACTCTACGAGAGCGTGAAGCGCTGGTGATACCAGAGCAGGCAGTGCTGGTGCAAGGCAGCAAGGCGTTTGTATTTGTCGCCGATGAGGGAGAGGCTCGGCGGATAGAAGTCGAATTGGGTTCCCGGGAACCGGGCGTAGTGGAGATAATTAAGGGTGTATCTTCGACCGATTCGATCATCGTAACCGGCCAGGATCGACTTAGCAGCGGCGACAAAGTCGCGGTAATGGAAGACGACAACGCGCTGGTCACCAGCGAGTCCACTACCACCCGGTTGTGGCAATAAATCATGATTCTCTCCGATGTCTCCATCAAACGTCCGGTTTTTGCCACTGTCATCAGCCTGCTCATTGTGGTGTTCGGAGTGTCGGCTCTTATGGGCTTGCCGGTGCGGGAATACCCCGACATCGACCCGCCGGTAGTTTCGATATCCACCGATTACATCGGGGCTGCGGCTGAGGTTGTCGACACTCAGATCACTCAGGTTATTGAAGGTGCCATCAGCGGTGTGGAAGGCATTCGCTCGATCGAATCCAGTACCGAACAGGGTGAATCAAGGACCTCTATTGAATTCAGCACATCCCGGGATGTGGATATTGCAGCCAACGATGTTCGAGACGCGGTTTCCCGGGTATTAAACCAGTTGCCTGTGGAAGCCGATCCACCGGTTGTCAGTAAAGCCGATTCCGATGCTCGTCCCATGATGTGGGTTACCTTGCGCAGTGATGTTTGGGAGAGTGCGGAACTGAGTGATTTTGCTGAACGGGTTCTGGCCGATCGGTTATCCGTGCTTGATGGCGTGGCCGATGTGCGGATTGGCGGCGAGCGGCGTTACGCCATTCGTGTCTGGCTTGATCAGGAACGTTTGGCGGCCCGCAATATTACGGTTGCCGAGGTTGAGCAGGCGCTGCGCTCCAATAACGTGGAGCTACCAGCCGGTTCGATCGAATCCACCTCACGGGATTTCACCGTGCGTGCGGAGGGACGGCTGTCCACAGTGGAGGAATTCCGGAATCTGGTGGTGCGCCGGGACGGCAATGACCTGTTGCGGCTTGGCGAAGTGTCCAATGTACAGATGGGTGTCGAATCCGATACCAGCCGTCTCCGGGCCAACGGTCGCACAGCTATCGGAATGGGTATCATTCGGCAGTCCAAGTCCAATACGGTCGCGGTGTCCGATGCGGTACGCAAGGAGCTCGATAACATACGCCAGACTCTGCCCCCGGAAGTGACCATTGCCGAAAGCTACGATGAATCCATTTTTATCCGGGCCTCGATCAAGGAAGTATTGTTTACCCTGGCTATCTCCATTGCCCTGGTCATACTGGTAATTTTCGTATTTTTACGGTCCTGGCGGGCCACACTGATTCCCGCGGTCACTATTCCGGTATCCATTATCGGTGCCTTCGTCGGGCTCAGCGCCCTTGGTTTCTCTATTAATGTTTTGACGCTGTTGGCTATCATCCTCGCAATTGGCCTGGTGGTGGACGACGCTATTGTTATGCTGGAGAACATCCAGCGCCGGATCGATCTGGGTGAACCACCACTGCTCGCGGCTTATCGGGGTGCAAAACAGGTGGCGTTCGCGGTCATCGCAACGACTCTGACACTGATTGCGGTGTTCGTGCCGATTTCTCTAATGGGTGGCAACGTTGGCCGATTGTTTGGCGAGTTCGGGTTTACACTTGCCACGGCGGTGGTGGTCTCAAGCTTTGTGGCTCTTTCTCTTGCCCCCATGCTGTGTTCAAAATGGTTGAAACACAGCCCCGAAACCGAAGAAGGTCACAGGCTTTGGGCCGCCAGTGAGCGGGTGCTAAGCAGTCTGAACCGAGGGTATGAGCGGTTACTGCGGTTCTCATTACGGCAGTCCGGATTATTGATCGGCCTGGGTGTGGCGGGGATGCTGCTCGCCATTGTGATCTTCCCGAAACTGCCTCAGGAACTGGCACCCACGGAAGACCGTGGCATTATCATTATGCCCACCAGCGCGCCCAGGGGTTCGACGGTTGAATA